>NZ_JAQFJQ010000019.1:0-38668 GCF_030440175.1 Streptococcus sp. SV2 | reverse complement strand
AGATAAAATCACTCTCCACAGTATTGTCCCGGTTGGTAAGGACCCTCACGAATACGAACCTCTTCCTGATGATGTAAAGAAAACATCACAAGCTGACTTGATTTTTTATAACGGTATCAATTTAGAAACTGGTGGAAATGCTTGGTTTACTAAGTTAGTCAAGAATGCTCATAAGACAGAAAATAAAGATTATTTTGCAGTTAGTGATGGTGTTAAGGTAATTTACCTTGAAGGTCAATCAGAAAAAGGTAAGGAAGATCCCCACGCTTGGCTTAATCTGGAAAATGGGATTATTTATGCTCAAAATATTGCCAAGCAACTGATTGCTAAGGACCCTAAAAACAAGACCTACTACGAAAAGAATCTAAAATCCTATACTGACAAACTTAGTAAACTGGACCAAGAAGCTAAAGAGACCTTTAACAACATTCCCGATGAAAAAAAACTGATTGTCACTAGTGAAGGATGTTTCAAATACTTCTCTAAAGCCTATGGAGTACCATCTGCCTACATCTGGGAAATCAATACTGAAGAAGAAGGCACACCGGACCAGATCAAAACACTTGTGGAAAAACTCCGTCAAACCAAGGTACCAGCTCTCTTTGTCGAATCTAGTGTCGATGACCGCCCTATGAAAACAGTCGCTAAGGATACCAATATTCCTATTTATGCAAAGATCTTTACAGATTCTATTGCCAAAAAAGGGCAAAAGGGCGATAGCTACTACAACATGATGAAATATAATCTGGATAAAATCGCCCAGGGCTTGAATCAGTAAAAATCTTGTCTGAGATATGTTCTGTATTCTTCTGAAAAATCTGTTATACTAAGGTGAGACTATTTTCAAAGGAAAAGACATGACACCTAATAAAGAAGACTACCTCAAATGTATCTATGAGATTGGTACTGAAGAAGGTAAAATCACTAATAAGGAAATCGCGAACCGCATGGAGGTGTCTCCACCTGCTGTGACGGAAATGATTAAAAAATTGATTTCAGAAGACCTCATCATCAAAGATAAAGACAAGGGCTATCTCCTAACGGAAACAGGTACAATCAACGTTGCTGAACTCTATCGGAAACATCGCCTTATCGAAGTCTTTTTGGCGGACCACTTGCAATATTCTTGCGATCAAATTCATCAAGAGGCTGAAATTTTAGAGCATACTGTCTCTGATCACTTCATCAATGCTCTTGACCGTCTACTCAATTATCCTCAAACCTGTCCACATGGCGGGCAAATTCCCAAATCAGGTCAACTCATAGAAGAATTTTATAACCAAACTTTTACACAAGGCCTTGCTCCTGGAGACTATGTCCTTCGTCGAGTTCAAGATCAAATTGATCTAATCCATTATTTGAAGACTGTCGGTCTTAAAATTGGAACACCTTTTACCTTGGAAGGCTTTGACCCTTTCACACAACTCTACCGACTACATATTGATGGAAAGGACATCCAAATCCCAGAAGCCATTGCTAGTAACCTTTATATCGAATCAATCTAAAAAGAGAGGCTGATAAACACCCTTAGAAGTGTCATCAGTCTCTCTTTTTTACATATGTCTTAAGCGTTCCACCCGTTCTGAAATTGGTGGGTGAGTGTAAAAGAGCTTCTGCAAACCAGATTCCTTTTTAGGATCATTGATATAGAGCGCAGCACTGGCATCATCTACGTGATGTTGCATAGGAGCACTATTATCAAGTTTGAGCAGAGCGTTAATCATACCTTGTGGGTTACGTGTCAATTCGACGCTAGAAGCATCAGCTAAAAATTCACGCTGGCGTGAAATGGCCAGTTGAACCAAGGTGGCTGCCAAAGGTGCCAAGATAATAGAGATTAAGGAAACAATGAGAAGAATAATCTCCAAACCACTGCCTCCATCACGATCATCATCACTCCTACGGCGACCGCCACCCCAGAACATCATATTGCGTGCCATTCCAGCTAACATGGTAATGGCAGAAGCCAAGGCCACTGCAATGGTAGAAATACGAATGTCATAGTTGCGAATATGGCTTACTTCATGTCCCATAACTCCTTCAAGCTCCTCACGGTTCATAACCGCAAGGAGACCTGTTGTAGCTGCTACTGCAGCATTCTGAGGGCTAGAGCCAGTCGCAAAAGCATTCATTGAAGGATCGTTGACAATAAAGACACGTGGCATGGGAATCTGTGCCACCATTGCCATATCCTCAACCACATGATAAAGATCTGGGGCTGTTTGTTCATCCACTTCTTGTGCACCATTCATGGCCATAACAAGATTGGTTGACTGAAAAATCATGGTCACAGCATAAATGAAACCAATAACCAAGGCAAGAATCAATCCACCATAACCAGAACCTAGCCAAAGATAACCAACAGCATAACCAACAAGACCCAACAAGAGGAAAAAGACCAGAAGTAAAAGCCAAGTCCTTCTCTTATTTCGAGCAATTTGATCAAATAACATATTAGTTACCTAATCCACTGAAATCAACCTTAGGAACAGCTTTTTCTGCTTCCGGTGTTTCAAGGAATTCAGCAGCCTTAAAGCTAAACATTTTAGCAATAACATTGCTCGGGAATGTTTCCAATTTCACATTGTAGTTACTTGTCACACTGTTATAAAGTTGACGTGAGTAGGCAATTTTATTTTCAGTGTTAGTCAATTCTTCTTGAAGCTGACTAAAGTTAGCACTAGCCTTAAGGTCAGGGTAACTTTCAGCTACCGCAAAGATGCCAGAAACCTGACGTGTCAATTCATCACTGGCACGCATAGCTGCTGCAGGGGATGTTGCTGCTGCAACCTGATTACGAAGTTCTGCTACTTTTTCAAGCGTTGAACCTTCATATTTAGCGTAACCTTTAACGGTTTCAATCAAGTTAGGAAGGAGATCATTACGACGTTTCAATTGAACATCAATTTGACTCCAAGCCTCCTTGGTTTGCATACGGCTTTTAACCAAGCCGTTATAACTTGTAATAACAAAAATCACAAGAACAACAATAATGGCAATAATAATCCAAATCATATTTAGTTTCCTTTCTTATACTTAAAAAGAGTCGGTACGACTTCTCTTACAAGTATTTTGATAGTCTCAGTATATCAAATTTTCAGATAAAAGTGGTAAAATGTGAGCCGTTTTACAAAAAAACTGGACAAGATGTCCAGCTTTTGTACTACTCTTTAGACGTGTGTCGTTTACCTTGGGCTAGGGCATCTGCTTCTGTCATAGTAACGACATTTGCTTTGTTGGTATTGCTAGGCATACTGTTGATGTCATACCAATAAACATCTGCTGTTCCATGACGCGCCACATAAACTGTTCTACTTTCTTCTTGTGTAGGTTGCACAGGCTCTAGCTCAGAACTCGGTTGTTCAGTCACCTGTGAACTCTCAGAACTAGGCTCAGATGGTGCTTCAGTAAATTCAGTAACCGTATTTGTCGCTGTCCCATCTGCATAATTGATTTCTGCATTTGGTGATTGGTTATCCAAGATAACATGCGTAACTCCCTGACTGTCAAGAGTCTCCTTATCTCCACCAAGTTTAATTTCTAAGAGATTTCCAGAACTATCAATACCGACATACTGAAGTTCCACTTGACGAGGCAACAACTCGTCTCCACTGTAGATAGCTGTTACCTTATAATCTAACCAATAGTTAGGGTGGAGTGCCAGCCAGTTATCCAAGCGATTCTCGTAATAAAGCATGCCTGACTGATTACCTTCGTCGGTTCCTTTATAATTTCCAGAGTTCAACCAGGCAGTCATAGGTACTAAATTCTTGCCCTCGTCATTGACACCAGAAAACTGATAGCCAATCAAATGTCCTCGATTCATTAACCAAGATTTTGATTTACCATCACCATAATAAAACTTATAGTTATGCCATCCTACAGGATCATATTTTATTTTACCGGGGCGTTTATTCTTTGGCTCGTCCTTATCTTGTAACTGTATATGAGCACTGTGGGCACGTCCTAACTGGTCCTTTTCCTCCATGACAAACTGCTTTTGACCATTAAAAGCTAATATACCATTGTTCTCATCCGCTTGAGCTACTGGAGAGCTTACAGTCAACGATTGTTTGCTAGTATCTACTGAAAATCCGAAACCTAAAGTAAATACTAAAACAAGAAGAGCAAATAAACGAATCCTACTATTTCTTTTTTCTTTCATTATCTTAACTCCTTAATTTTTTATCACTTTAATTATACAGGACCAAATCAAAGTGGATGATTAAAAATAAAGAATAATGATATTAGCCATCTTAGAACTTGCTTAAAAAAACAAGAAACATCCATTTTATTGGATGCTTCTTACCTATTATTTACCTGCTTTTTTACCTTGTTTTGTAAGATAAACTGTAGATATACTTAGTGCCGCAGCAACTCCGACAAGAAGGAAGACCGTTGTAGTATTAGACTTACCTTTTTCTTTTGAGGTGCTAGCTTGACTTTCAGAACCCTTAGCAACCTGATTTGCCTCAGTTGTTTTATCAATACGAGCGACATTCTTAGGTGTGTCATCCTTCTTGCTTTCCGCCAATTCTGACAAATCACTGCTAATCTCTTTGGCAACACCTTCAGAGCTTGTAAGTGATGCCGCTTCTGAGGCTAATGTTTCAGAGGCCATAACCGCCATAACTTTACTTGCAATCATATCCACAGACTTCTCATTCAAAAGAGAATTATAGCGAATAGCTTCTGAGGCGAGCTGACTGCTTGTTACAGAGATTTTTAGGTCATTGTTATAAGCGACCTGACTTGTTGAACCTTTTTCAATAACTTCTGAAGAAACCTCACTTATCGGATCTTTTTGTGTGCTTTCTGAAGTTGGAGATTTCTCTGGGCTATCAGAAGTAATTGCTACGTCAACCTGACTAGTAGATGAAGCTACTGAAGTTTCCTCATTCTTTGGTGACTCAGAGGCTGGAGCAGTTGAGCTTGCCTCACTCTTTGGTGTTTCTGAAACTGAAGTCTCGGAAATTACCTCACTGTTAGATACTTCGGAAACTGGAGTGCTTGAACCTGCATCACTCTTTGGTGTTTCTGAAACTGAAGACTCTGAGATCACTTCACTGTTAGAAGCTTCAGAAACTGGAGTGCTTGAACTTGCCTCACTATTTGGTGTTTCTGAAACTGAGGTCTCGGAGATCACTTCACTGTTAGATACTTCAGAAACTGGAGTGCTTGAACTTGCCTCACTATTTGGTGTTTCTGAAACTGAAGTCTCGGAGATCACTTCACTAGTTGAGGCTTCAGAAACTGGAGTGCTTGAACTTGCTTCACTCTTCGGTGCTTCAGAAACTGAAGTCTCGGAAATTACTTCACTGTTTGATACTTCAGAAACTGGAGTGCTTGAACTTGCCTCACTCTTTGGTGTTTCTGATGCTGAAGTCTCGGAGATCACTTCACTAGTTGAGGCTTCAGAAACTGGAGTGCTTGAACTTTCCTCACTCTTTGGTGTTTCTGATGCTGAAGTTTCAGAAACTACTTCACTAGTTGATGCTTCAGAAACTGGAGTGCTTGAGCTTGCTTCACTCTTTGGTGTTTCTGATGCTGAAGTTTCAGAGACTGGATTATTGACTGGCTTTGGCTCAGGCTTTGTTGGAGAAACTGTTGAAACAGCTCCAACAATCGTCGCCTTATTGTCAATCGTATTATTAGATAAACGGATTTCTCCATTACCATTGTCGCCCATCTCAAAGTTTTTGGTAATCACTGGATCAGCCAAGGTATTCAATAGTTTATTATCATAGACATCGACATTCTTGATTGTTCCACGAACTTGTTGGAAATCAATGGCACCACGATGGAGCTTATAGAGGTCATTAGTTGTCCCTGAACGTAGAATGGTATTGTCATGAATCTTAATTCCAGAATCATTGAGGTCAAAATTGTGACCTGCAAAGACTGTGTTTACACGGATACCTGCTCCAGCAAAGACGTCCTTGATGAGGTTTCCTGAAATTTCATGCCCCTTACCACCAAAAATACCGATACCAGCCGCACGCCAGCCTGATTCAATGGTATTGTTGAGGAATTTATTATTTTCCTCAGCTGCGGCATTTGTACCATCTGAAATACTTGACCAGATAGCTAAACCATCATCACCATTCCCACGGATATTAGAGTTTTTAACTGTTGAATTCTTGGTTCCTTGGGCAAAGTTAATACCATCAGCTAAGTTATTACGGATACGAGCATTTTCAACGACAAGACCATCCGTATACTTCATATTTCCCGTCTGGTCGTAGTCTCCAATCCACATACCGACTTCAAAATGCTGAACCCAAATGTCGTGAATTTTCGAATCCTTACCAAGTGTTCCCGAAATAGCTTTGTACTGTGCATCCTCGTTATAACGAGACGTCAAGTTGGAATCCATGTAAAGATTGCTCAACTCAATGCCATTACTATTATGACCGAAGACAATACCACCACCATAGCGTTTGTCACTTGTAAAGTGTAGTTGTGTATGCCAAACACCGGCACCTGAGATTTTTAGATTATCAGCTTCGATATTAACCTGTTTATCAAAATTGAAACGTCCTTCTGGAATATAGACAGATTTTCCGCTGGCTTTAGCTTCTTCTACAGCCGCAAGTAAGGCAGCTGTGTCGTCACTATCATCATTGGCAGAGGCACCCTTATCCACGATACTGATACTATTTTCACCTTGAGCAACAGGCGCTGGAGCCTGCTCTAGCTCAATAAAGTCAATACCGTAAGGGACATTGTCATCTTTCTTCTTAACTAGAGAAATCTTATCACCAGATTTCAATTGAATATCCTTGAGGAGGAGACGTGTCTCATCAAAACGAAAACGTGCACTGGAACCATCAATGGCTTGATCATACTCATGGTCCCCTTTAAGGTACTGCCATGCTGAGTGAGATGACAAATCAAGATTACCAACGCTTGAACCATTGACCTGCACATCCAACTGACCTGATGCACCATCAGGTATTGTATAACGCACATTCAAAGCATTGGCTGGCTCAGTGACATTGAAAGTAACTGCCGCATCCTTTTTAAGAAGCTCAACATAAGTTTGGTTAGTCGCTTCCACAGCCGTAGATTCCATGTCCGTTGACTGTTGGATTGTAGCACCATTTTCAACACTTGCATTCTCTGCCTCATGAGTCGTATAAGGCATCTTTGCACCGTAACCATCAGTGCTGTACTCCTTGCCTTGACCTTGGTTCTCACTCGCATTGGTTAAGACATTTGCTGAAGTTTCTTGAGTTTGAGGGTTGTTTGCCTCAACCAATTGATCAATGGTCGGAGTCTGTTCAGCTGCTTGAACAGTTGTTACCTGAGGCTGAACTGGAGCAATGTTGGCAGGCTGTGACGCTTGCACAGTCTCAACTGATGCTGGTTCGGAAGTCGCCAATTGTGCCGTTGAAGCTGTTTGAGGTGTCTGTGCCTGATTTGAGGCATCAGTCAAATCACTAATCGATTGTGCCTCATCGGCCTGAGCCCCTTGCCCATTGGCAAGAGCCATGAACCCAATCAAAGCTGATGCTGCCCCAATGGAATATTTTCGGATGCTGTACTTTGGTTTTGTTTTACTTTCTCTAAACAAGTTAATTCTCCCGATACTTTTTTTCACAATCTCTCCATTTTAGTTTTAAGCTATTCTCGAACTAAAAACAGAGACTCTTAAATATTTGATGTACTTAATGATGCTGTTGTTTCTTTAATCCAAAACAAACCAAAACAAATTATAAGTCATGAGAACACAAAATAAAAGGCTAAGTAATCCATTTTAACAAGGCCTTAACAAAAATGTCATATTAGAAAGTTCAGTTATTCATTTCTAAATTATAGTCTAAAAATGTCGCACAAAAAGGTAATTTCTTTCACGTGTAAGAAAGAGAAAACTCTAAACTTCCATAAAGGCTTATTTAGCAAGATTTATCGGCTAAAACAATCAAATTGTATTAAATCTGTTTTCTCAGATTTATGTCAAACGTTTGACAGTCTTTTTTAATTTTACACTTCAAAGTATTATTTTCCGAATGTTTTAGTGTTACAAATGTTAAATACCAAAAAATAAAAAAAGAGACAAAAACTGCCTCTGACTTTCAAAAAATTGATTAACTCAGCTAAAATTTACGATAACATAGCCTCTAGTTCTTCAAGCGATAAACCTGTCACATCTGACACAACTTCTAGTGATAGACCTTTTGAGAGCATCTTGCGAACCAACTCTAGACGCTCCTCATAACGACCTTGTTCCAAGCCTTGTTTAAGTCCACGCTCTATTCCTTTCTCTATCCCTCGCTCCAAGCCTTCTTCACGCGCTTCATCAATAGCTGTTTCCATAGTCATGTCATAATTTTCTTGAATTCGTATGCGTTCATCAATCATCGCCTTTTCCTCCTGTGTCCAGCTGGATGAATCCAGTAATGAATCGGCATGCGTGACCGCTCGGCTAGGTTCCTTAGAAAATGGAAGATTCCCAAAAAACTCTAGCCACTGCCACCCTTCATCCGTAATAAGCTTACCTTTATTATACTTATCCAACTCTAAAAAGGCAATCTGAAGAAGGTTATGACGTTTTCCGTCCTTATAGTAAGAATTCAAAGGCTTACCCGTCCGACCATTGACCATCCAATAAATATTAATCGGGGATTCCTCATCAGGCAACAAGGTCTTCTCCAAGATAGCTATACCATAAACAGGCTCCATCTGCTCATACATCTTATGCGTCTGCCCTTGTTGACATAATTGTTGCACATTTTCCACCAGCTGGTTAGCCAAATAATAATGAAAACGATTGAGAAAATAATGCTGTTTACGCACCTGAATCTCAATAATGACCTCAGTTCCATCATTCAACTTAGCCCGAACATCCACCGAGGTTGAAAAGAGCTCATCCTCGTCAAAGTCCTTTTTATGAAGCTGCGTCCCCTCCAAAATCTGAGCATCCACAACATCCAAATCCAAAATATCTCGAATAAAAGCCACCGTCACCTCGGGCAGGCTAAAAATCTTCTTAGCCATGATATCCAAGGTCGGTGAGACATGCTTATGTCTTTTTTCCATCTACTTCTCCTTAGTAAAAAATAGAGGGTTGGTCCCTCTACTTCTATTATTCGGAAAAAGCTTTGGAATATGTAGGTTATCTTATTTTATCGCATTTTTTAATGCTTGTTGAAGTTCTTCATCTACAGCATAAATATATA
Organism: Streptococcus sp. SV2; assembly: GCF_030440175.1. NCBI lineage: Bacteria > Bacillati > Bacillota > Bacilli > Lactobacillales > Streptococcaceae > Streptococcus > Streptococcus sp. SV2. The sequence goes on along the minus strand of NZ_JAQFJQ010000019.1, from coordinate 29,486 downwards.
AGCCATTCACACCTCGAGTAAGCAATACATTCAATTCATTTCGTAACAAGATTTCACCGTAGTTCACCAATTCGCCCGAATCCAACTTCCTGTTTTGAACAGCACTTTTATTTTTACTTTCAGAAATATCAAATACGATTTTGCCGTTTCTATATTTAACAGATGGACCAATGATGACTCCCACATAATTTAGGTCAAATCCCTGAACGGTAAACGTTGATCCTACTTCATGAATCGTTTGAGGCTGTTCTATCCAGGATAAATGCTTCGAGTCTTTTTCTTTTGCAAGTTGTCTGTTCCATGGACAAGACCAGTCCCCGATACGAACACACCAATATTCCGAATCCGTAGGTTTCGACATACTACTATATTCCCAATCGTAGGTTGCTGTCAAGCGTGAAATTCCTAAGTTCCGATCGCCATCCTTTTTTATGATAGCTTTTTGAAGCTCCTCAGGAGAGTCAAAAACTCTAATATCATAATCATTATCAATTGGAACCTTATTCACAACTCCAACATCAACAAGATTTCTTATCCACTCTACTGTTTCCTTTGTCGCATGGATCCGCATTTGATTATGTAGTGTAATGAGATTTCCTTTTAAATTTGCCTCGTGTTCTAATTTCAAGAAAGAATCATCTGTCCATATTTGAGATTTGTTCATAATCTGATTCTCATCATAAACAAGTACGACTACTTTTGATTTCGCAAGTAAATCATTTAAATGATTCCCTCCTAGATAAGCTTGATTTTTTGCAGTCAATAATAAATGGCCTTCATCAACCACTACAATTCCAGCATCGCTATTTTCTTTTTTCAGAGCATTCAAAAATTGAGTCGGTTTCATCACAACACTAATATTCGATCCACTCTTCCATTCCAATTTTTTCTCAATTTCTTGGTAAACACTGAGTTGATCATCATGATTCACAACCAAATTGATATCATTGTTTTCACGAATCATCTGTATGTCTTCTGAATTCAATAAATCATCAACGAGAGAACTCATCAAAACTGTTTTTCCTGCACCAGCATCACCCTTTACTAAAATTAAAACTCCTGTTTCATTTCTACTGATAACAGAGGTTATTTTTAGCAAAATTTCATTTTTAGCCTTTACTTGTTCATCAGTTAACTTGTGAAATGGAGAAGATTTAAATATCGCTGAATTTCGAATAAAACTTTCTGCTGGGAATAAATAATGGTTTTTCCTATTTAGGCTTCTCCATATCTTTGAAAAAATCTCGTCCAATTCCTCAGAAGTATAGTATTGATTTTGAGGATTTCCTCTTCTATTTTGAACACGTTCAACCTGTTCAACACTTGAAAGATAGAGCATTAATCTATTCTCAATATCCAATGTTAAAGATTTATTAAAATGGTTATGTCCAATGACAAACATTTTAGATGTTTTGGATTGTTCAAATTGTCGCCAATCTTCTCGATCCTTTTTTATATCATCTGATAAATGCTGATTTGTTCTTCTAATGATATCTGTTGTCTCTCCGACGTAGACACTATACTTATTTTTATTCTCATCGTTTACGATATATACAGTTGGATAATCAAAAATAAGCTTAGAATTTTTTGGTGCGATAGTTTCTTTTAATTGATCAAATGTTCGACTGGAATAGTCGATTTCTAATACTACGGGTGATTGAATTTTACTCATTTTTTCTCCAAGTCCGTATATTTTTTGTTATTTCCTTTGCTTAATTCTACAGGATATTTTTTTGCATTTATTTCAATTTTTTCTTTTATAATTTCTTCTACATCCAGATTCAAGTTGTCCGCAAGCATAAATGAATACATAAAAACATCCGCAAGCTCTTCTCTAATTTCTTGTAGTGACTTTTCAACTACTTCTTCTGATTTTTTCCATTGAAACAACTCTAGGAGTTCACTTGCTTCCAATGATATAGAGATAGCTAAATCCTTTTCATTATGAAACTTTCTCCAATCACGTTCATCTCTAAATTGATTGATTCTATTCATTAATTCCTTCATTTTGTTACCTCAACATTGTCGTAATCCCTTACATTATAGCATTTTCACGGGTTCTTTCATAGTTTTGGAAAAATGCCAACAAAAAAACACGGGAAGTCCGTGTTAATCGTTTTAGAATAGCAAATAATAATTGTTATAAAAGTAGGTTATCTTCCTTAAACTTACTTCACATGTGAATCAAGTGGGACTACTGCCAATGTCTTACCTAGACTAGCCAGTATTTTAAGAACCGTATCTAACTGAGGTGCCGTTTTTCCTTTCTCCATACGTGCGATAACAGGTTGTTTGACACCACTCAATTCTTCAAGTTTCTTTTGAGAAATGCCTTGTTTTTTACGAGCATCAATAATCTCAAGCATCAGTGCGACACGGAGTTCACTTGCCGCGATTTCCTCTTTAGTGAAAATAGTTTTCTGTAAATCATCCCAACTACTTCCAATTGCTGGATTCTTTTCTGGAGTCATCTTACAATCCTCGCTTTCTAATATCATCTAAAGCCCTTTGAGCCTTCATCAGCTCACGTCTTGGAGTCTTTTGTGTCTTTTTCACAAAATGATGAAGCAAAATAAAACCATCATCTAGCCATGCTGCAAATAAAATTCTATCTCTTAAGGGCTTTAGTTCCCAAATATCTCCTTCTAAATGTTTAATGAATGGCTCACCAATCATGGTCCCTCTATTTTTTAACATAGTCAGGTAGTCTTGAATTTTATGCAATTTGATTCGAGAATCTTTACTTGAATTCATAGCTAATGTTTCAATATACTCTCTAACAGGTTCATGTCCATTTCTATCTTTATAAAAATGAATAGGGTACATATTAATCTCTCTTTCTTTATTATAACTCATAAGTACTTATATGTAAATACTTATAAGTTATTATTTTTAGATATCTCTATTCAAATTTATTATTCGTAAAAGTTAAAGAAGATGTTAAAAAGCCACTTAGAGTGGCTCAGAATGTATATTATTTATGATCTAGACATGGCAAGAATACGAGTAAGCGACCAAATTTTGTAGCCCTTTCCATCTGTGAATTGGCTTATCGGAAACCTTTTACTCCCCCCTATGAATCGTAAACCCTGTGGCTTGTTGGTTAGCCATGATGGTCATGTCTGAAATCTGGACACGTCGTGGTTGCTTGGTGACATAGAGGACTGCCTCCGCAATATCTTGGGCTTGGAGGGCTTCCAAACCTTGATAGACCTTGGCTGCCTTGTCCTTATCACCGTGAAAGCGAACTTGAGAAAAGTCGGTCTCAACGATACCTGGCTGAATGGTTGTTACCTTGATATCAGTAGCAATGGTGTCAATACGCAAACCATCGCTGAAAGTTTTAACTGCAGCCTTGGTTGCTGAATAAACGGCTGCGCCTGCATAAGCATAGATGCCCGCTGTAGAGCCCATATTGATGATATGGCCCTCATTGGCAGCAACCATGCTTGGTAGAATCTGACGTGTCACCATCATCAAGCCCTTGACATTGGTATCAAGCATGGTCAGCATGTCCCACTCTTCATAGTCTTGGTAGGCTGTTAGGCCTAGTGCTAGACCTGCATTATTGACTAAAACATGGACTTGCCCCACACTTTTGAGAATGGCTTGGCAAACATCCTTGACCATGTCCATATCAGTGACATCCAGTACAAAGGTCCAAACTTTTTGGTCTGGATAGGTCGCTTCAAATTCTGCTTTTAGAGCTTGAAGACGCTCTACACGGCGCCCTGTCAAGATGAGGTTAGCCCCCTCTCTGGCAAAAGCACGCGCCGTTGCTTCGCCAATTCCTGATGTTGCTCCTGTAATGAGTACATTTTTAGGCATCATATTCTCCATTTCTATCACCCTATGCCTCTAATCGTGATTCCTTAACTCGCTTAACTTCTTAATGAAATCAGGAAGCTCTAGCTTGGGCAGGGTAGATTTTTTATTTCCTGACTTCCAAAATATCCAGAGTAACTGGTTGAAACCGTCTTGCAAGACCTTCTTTTGTTTGTCCGAGAGATTGCCAAATTCTTGTAGCATCTGACCTATCTGTGGCAAGGCTTGGATGCCAATATCATCGAGGCTTTCAATACCTGAATCAAGGATGGTATCAAAAACCAAATCGCAAACTTGCTTGAGTTCTTGATTGGGCAAGGTCTCAATCCACTCTTGGAAGGTTTCTTCCAAACGTTGACTCAACTCTGTTGGCTGGTCCACATAAGCAAAATCATTTGCCACTAAATCAACCTCCCAAGTCAAGGCGTTATGTTGCGCAAATCCAATGCCTTCTGCTGCGACTAGCTGGGCAGGCCTATCCCAATAGAGCATAACCCCCACGACAGAATCTTGAGGTCTAATAACTGTCATCCTGGCTTTTAACTCTTGGTAAGAAGGCTTCTCTAAAAGCGACTTCATCAAGCCTGGTGAATCCAGGAGCAAGAGCTCTGCGATTTTCTCACGTAAGGAAGTCGAACTTTGAACAGCTGAATAGAGGGCAAGATTCCCACCCTTGGAGTGGCCAGAAACAGTGATACGTCCACTGAGATTCGGCAAGTGGTCCTCCAGAAAAGTCATGGCTGAGCGATGGGCAGGAATTTCCCGACTATAGGTCAGCTGAAAATCCTCCTTCCATCCAATGACACTATCATCCGTCCCACGAAAGACAAGCTGATGGTAGTCCAGTTCAGACAGGCTGAAAATCATGGCCGCAAACTGTTTTTCCACCTCCTTGTCCAAGACACTACGGTAGTTACTGAGACTCAGACTGGCAAAACGCCTAGACCTGACCATAGCCTCTGCAAGTTCCACCCGCTCCTTGGTCACCATAAAGGAATAATCTGGATTTAACTCCTTACCCTCAGCGAAGTCATGTAAATTGATGGGTTTCTTTAAGTCACTGGCTGTGAGCCATTTTTCATAGGTCAGGTAGCCGATTTCGTTGATACAAACCTTATCCAAGATATTCAGAGGTTCTTGGTCAAATGTTAGATTCTCAACCTTTTCAAGATAATCGATGAGATGGGCCATAAATACTCCTTAAAGTCTTTCTTACTTTGATTTTACTAGAATTTTCACTAAATTGTTAGTGAAAAATGTGATATGATAAGAGAGATTATTTATTAGGAAAAGGAAGCTTATGACTATTTCTCGTTTTTACCGTATCTTACTAGCCCTTTGTGGTCTGGTTGGGGTCTCTATTCAAATCCATGATGATGGTTGGGGCATGCTGCTCTACTATACTGTTTTGTCCAATATCCTGGTTTTCTCTAGTTTGATTTTCTTTATCATCTACGATTTCAACAAAGGGGATGCAACAACCAACATTAAACTCTTGCGTTACAAGGGTGGTGTCACTATGGCCATCTTAATCACAGGTGTTATTTATCATTTTCTATTGGCCCCTAGTACCAAGCCGAAAGACTTTTGGACGGTTCGTAACCTTTTGGTCCACTACATTGTTCCCTGGGGATTGGTGCTTGATACCCTCGTTTTTGATGCCCGAAAGGCTTACCGTCTGCGTGAGCCCCTTTACTGGTCTTTAGCACCCTTGGCCTACTTTGCCTTTGCCCTTCTCAATGGATTAGTCTTAAAATTGCCTATTCCACACGCAAAAAATAGTCACTTCGCCTACTTTTTTATCAATGTCAACAAGTTGGGCTGGAACAAGGTTTTGCTTAATGTCCTCCTAATTAGTGCTGGCTACATTGCTGTGGGCTATCTCATCTATTTCTTAAAACGATTTATCGGATGCAAGGCCGACTGATAGACAAAGGCCATTTCTCTTAGCAAATCTCAGAATTGAAATTCAAAACGCTCGAAGTCATTGATTTCAAGCGTTTTTAGCACGATAAAAAGTCACTTTGGGCCTTCAATAGTGTAAGCCTATTCTTCCCACAAAAACACATGAAAGCTATAGACCTAGTGCTTCAAAAGGTCAAAACATTGCCTTTTGTCATGAAAGAGGCTATCATGACAGTATGAACGATTTAACAACACTACTGAACTACTTGCCCTATAAACTAGCCGCCTACGATGCTAAAGGAAACTTTCTTTATGACAATGGTGGCGCTGACGGTAGTTTCTTCCCCCGTGAGGCTGAAAATCTGCCTGATTGGATCATGTCTGAAGTTCTAGCTTCTCCCACCAAAACCATTAGTTATCCCATTCCGACAGATAGTTTTGAGCAAATCCTCATCCAGACTTATCAAGCTTCAACAGACCAAGAAGGACAGGTCTTAGGATTTTGGGAGACGATTTTTGATTTGAAGCAACCTCTCCAGACCTATCTGGATAGCTCTGCTCAAGCGCTAGTAGTCTGGTCAGATGCCACTAGCGGCGCCAGTTTTAAGGAAGAAGCTGACAAATAAGGCTAAAAATCCGTCTTAAATAAATGAAATATTCACTTAATTCATAACTAAATCCCTAGGGATACCTTCATCAAATCAGTGAGAACTAGCGGTACTAAAGCTTTTTAAAAATCAGTTACTTTAATATAAGTCACAGAATTTATAAGCCGACTATTTTGCATTTTTACGCTATTTAAGGTAGAATGGGAAGTAATGAGAAAAAGAATTAAACCGATCGTTGTTTACGTGGTTCTAGCTCTTTTAGGATTAGCATTAGTTATTGCAAACATTCACAATACGTCCAAACAGCAGGCGCATCTCGAGAACGTGAAATCGGCTATTCCTTCTGCTACAGCGCCCAAAACAACAACCAGTCCATCTAGTAGCTCTAATGAGAAGCTCGTGCTTAATCCCATTATTGACCTTTCGGGTTGGCAACTACCTCAGGATATCGACTACGATGTCTTGTCAAATCATATTTCTGGTGCTATTATCCGCGTCTTCGGTGGATCACAGATTAGCAAGGATAGCAATGCCGCCAGCTCAAATGGGGTTGACAAATCTTTTAAAACACATATCAAAGAACTCAAAAAACGTGACGTTCCAGTCGCCGTCTATTCCTACGCACAAGGTACTTCTGTAAAGGAGATGAAGGAAGAAGCTCGTATTTTCTACAAAAATGCTTCTCCATACAAACCTACCTATTACTGGATTGACGTTGAAGAGGAAACCATGTCTAACATGGATGAAGGTGTCCAGGCCTTTCGAGCCGAACTCAAACGTCTTGGAGCTGAAAATGTTGGTCTTTACATTGGTGCTTATTTCATGCTTGAGCAAGAAGTTTCCACTAAAAACTTCGACGCCGTATGGATTCCAGCCTACGGTACCGATTCGGGCTACTATGAGGCCCTGCCAAATACTGAGATTGACTATGACCTTCACCAGTACACGTCTCAAGGAAGCCTTCCTGGTTTCGACAATATCCTAGATCTTAACCAAATCAATCCTGATAAAAACAAACGTAAAACCTTTGAAAAACTTTTTGGTAAGATTAAGAAAAAATCAACTAAAAACAAGACCACTAAATCGTCAAGTTCAACTAGCTCAGCTACTGTAACCAGCTCCTCTAGTTCCTCAAGGATGTCTAGTAGTCAGTAGAAATCAGTGTCTCGGACACTGGTTTTTTTTCTTTTCAAAATTGGCTTAGGCGTGTCAAGTCGAATGTGTTATAATGAATGGTAGAAATGCACAATTTTAGAAGGAGACATAATAATGGCAAAGAAAAGCAAAGTCAAGAAGACCTTGGTTGACCAAATTCTTGATAAGGCTAAAATTGACCATGACAGCTTAGCCTTCAATGGGTTAGAAGGTGAGCTTCCAGAGGATGTGGCACGTGAGAGCATTTATAAAACTCTCGCCCTCAACGGTGATAAGACGGGACCCGTCATTGGTATCGTTCCTATCACTGAACATCTATCTGAAAAAAAACTAGCTAAGATTTCAGGGAACAAGAAAGTTCATATGATTCCACAAAAGGATCTCCAAAAAACGACAGGTTATGTACATGGAGCTAACAATCCTGTGGGCATTCGTCAAAAACACAATTTTCCTATCTACATTGATCAATCGGCACGAGAAGCTGGTTTTCTCATTGTTTCAGCAGGAGAAATTGGGCGTTCTATCCGTATCAATAGTCAGGCCCTTGCTGATTTTGTCAAAGCTGAATTCGCTGATATTAAGGAGTAATTATGAAACTATATTTCGTTCGTCATGGTAAAACTGAATGGAACTTAGAAGGACGTCTTCAAGGTGCCAAAGGGGATTCGCCTCTACTTGAAGAATCAATTGAACAAGTACGTGAGCTCGGTCGCTATCTCAGTGACACACATTTTGACCTAGTCTTTTCAAGTGATCTGCCACGCGCTAAAAAAACAACGGAACTCATTATTGAGTCTCAAAAAAGTAAGGTTGAGGTTACCTATACAAAGGCACTGCGTGAATGGAACTTGGGTAAACTCGAAGGCCAAAAGATTTCATTAGTCCAATCAATTTATCCACAAGAAATGCACGCTTTTCGCAATAACCTAGCCAAATTCCGTGCTAAAGATTTCCATGCAGAGTCTGTTTATAGCACCACTCAACGTGTCGCCCAATTAATCAAAACACTTAAAGATAGTGATGCTAAAAACGTTCTCCTCGTTGGGCACGGAGCTAATTTAACAGCTTCGATTCGTAGCCTTTTGGGATTTGAGCCAGGTCTGCTCCGTAAGGCTGGTGGTCTCGACAACGCATCGGTCACTATTCTTGAAACAGAAGATTGCGAACATTTCACTCTCAAACGTTGGAATGACACATCTTACATGGATAAAGAAAACAAAATCAGCTAAATCATCGTCTAACAAGATAAAGCAAGCGATTCTTTTCAAGGTCGCTTTTTTAGTATTCAAAAAGCCCCTAAAAAAACACTTTAAGGGCAATACCTTACTAATCTATAGGGCTAGGTTCCTCTGGTAGGCGATCAAGCTCAACACCAAAACTGCGAGCCAAATCGTCTAATTCCTTTTCAAAAACATCTAATTCCTGTGAGACCAGTTCAAACTGTCCTTGAGACAGTATCCGTTTAAACCGTAGACCACGACTTAAGACAAATTCCATGTCTATCTTGAGATCCCCAGAAACATGCTCCCAATAATTATTAGCAAATTCTCTTTGCTTTTCTTCAGCCTTGAGGTGATCCGCCAATGCATAAAATGAATCCCAGGCAACACTTTTCATCTGTTCTGCATCTCTAACACCTTCAAAGAGATCATCACGTTTAGCTTTAAGTGCTTCTACCTCTTTTTCCAGGGCATCACGCTCAGCACTTAGTGCTTCAATATCCTGTCTCAGGCTGTTTTTTTCTGTCATTTTCAATCTCCTTCTATCACTCTTTAGACAATAAAACGGCCATTCAAGACCGTTCTATTTATTTGCCATATTTCATACGAATAATTTTTTCTTGATTGGCATCCAAACGAAGAAGGATAACCACCTTATCAATACTCATATTACTCTCAAGAAGACGCTCAGCTGCCATCATGAGACCATTATTGATGCCCAATTGCAGAACCGGATTTTCTTTATCGTTAATATCAAAGATATATTTGTTATTAGGAAGGTCGAAAAGTACCTTGACAGCTCCGAAAAGTTGCTCGAAATTATCGATTTCCAAATCAAAAACTGGTTTAGTCCCTGGTTTAAGGCTGCGGCCACGGTGGTTAAACCACATCGAATGCCAACCACCATTGAAGGCTCCCATGACATCATTGTCATAAGAATCTCCGACATATAATGTTGTTGACGGATTCATGTCAAACTGTTCAGCCGCAAGATTAAAGATTTCCTTCTCTGGTTTTTGGAAACCAGTCGCTTGACTAACAATAACACGCTTAGGATCTACATAATCGTAAAGTCCCAACTTTTTAACCTTCTTAAGCTGGTGCTCTGTTGGGCCATTGGTAATAATGCCCATTGGAACCTTCTTTTCCTTGAGAAAGTCAAGGGTCATGCGCATCTCATCAAGCATGGTGATATTTTCCAACTCCTGCTCATAAACCTCTTGGAAATGATTGCCCGTTGCTTCATCAATTTCACGGTAACCAAACTCCAAAAGTGTCTCTTTACAGCGCCAAAAACGGAAATACTCGGTTGTCCACTCACCGGCCATTACACGTGGAAAACCAACGTCAGAATAGTGGCGGAAACGAATGTAGGCCTGATTTATGTGTGCCATATCAAAGTCAGGGAAGCATTTTCCCATGGCAATACGATAAGGCGCCTGCTGGTCATAAATAGTATCGTCAACGTCAAAAACAATAGAAGTAATCATCTGTCCATTCTTTCTTGAATCAATTCTCTTCTCCAGGGACTTAAACACATTAGTATGTACACTGACTGACAGAAAAAGTAGCCAGCCTTATAACTGTTTCTTAGCCCGGCAAAAGTTAGCTTTAGGTCAACTGTCCATAGCCAGTCCTGCCTGTCTTATTTGACCTGCATGCAACTGCCCAAACGGCCTTATTATATCGTTTTTACTCTATTTTTTCAATTTTCCACTTCACTTCTTTTAGGTAATCTCGTTTATTTTCTAAGGGTGTTGAGGCATTAAAAAAGGTTTGGAACACCAGGTCCCAAACCTTCAAGCATTTTGAACGAATCTAATGCTTATTGAATTTCTTTAAAGGTCATTTTTTGTTTAACTTCGCCTTGACCGCCTTTAGCAATTTGGTAGAAAAAGTCTTTTGATGTGAAGTGGTCACCATAAGCAAAGACCTTGTTGTATTGCCATTGTGACACTTGATCATTTTCTTTTTTACCAAGGGTAAGCGTTGTTTTTGTTACGCTGTATTCCCATTTAGCTGATTGATCATTGTAGGCCTTGTCAAAAACGCCTTGACTTTTAGCGGCATTAAGAACGGTTGTACGGTCCTGACCGACAATCGCCTTGTTACCACCTTCTTGGAAGGCCACATACATGACACGGTTATTGACCTCACCGTTAAGTGAGCTTGAGTATTGATAAACCTTACCAGGTACAACACTATCTAAATGGTGTGTGCCCCAATAATAGAAAGCACCGAAACCAGTACCCGTAATCACAAGGCAGGCAAGAATCACACTAATAATGATATTTCTCTTTGACACGCTTAGCCCCTCTCTAGTTATCACCATTTAGGTCATCAAAAGTTGCATCTGAGTCTGAATCACTATGACTTGAAGAACTTGATGAATGGTCGTCGCTTGAAGAACTTGAGCTCATGCGTGATTCTGTTTGAGAATCATTATTTGAAGAATCCTTAGATTCAGATGATTTTTCAGAGCTTGATGATGAGCTTTCTTTTTCTTTGTAAACGTCAACGTTGAAGGTCCATTTATCGCCTTGGTAAGTTACCTTAATTTGCGCATATTTTGCCTTGATTAAATCTGACATCTTGCTGTCTCTGTTAAGAGCGTCATAGATTTTTTCTGCAAGAGCCTTGGCATTAGATTCAGTTTTGGCACCATCTTTTGGTCCATCAACGATATCTTCTGCCTTAGGTGTTTCACCTTGACGGTAGAGAGCTGTGCTTTCAGTATCTTTCTTAGCTTCAGTGTTGCCACCTGCTGTATCAGTCACATGTGAGAAGAAAGACCATGCTGGGCTACCTGAGCGTTTTTGTTGATAAACTTGTTCGAATTCGCTTTGAACCTTGTCTTGGAAAGCATCATCAGACAATTCTTTTTCCTTAGAGCTTTCTGTACTTGGTTTGCTTTCACTACTGCTTGCTGTTGAGCTTGAAGTAGAAGATGATGATCCACTTGTTGAACTTGATGAGCTTGATGAAGCATCTTTAGATTCCTTAGATTCTGATGATGATGAAGATGACTCCTTGCTATCTTTAGAATCTTTAGTATCTTTAGAATCTTTGGTATCTTTGTCACCTGAGTTATTGTTAGTGTTTGAGAATGAAAGACTATTGTCAGAATTATCTGGTGCATAGATAACTGTAGTCTTAGAGTGGTCATCAGATACAAATGTCGTATTTTTGATGACAACACGGTTGTGGTCTCCATAGTAGTTGTTGATAACTACTTTAGAGTTTGCACAACGATGACCGCTACCAGTCACATGGTAATCAGTTGGTACTTGACCATCACGATTCAAGATAAGAACATCACCTGCATAGATAAGGTCAATATTCTGAATATTGTTATCGTAAGCTAATTTTTCAACTGAAATACCAGTAGCTTGAGAGATTCCCCACAAAGTATCTCCCCATTGAATGACGTATTGTTGACCATTCAATTGTTTTGGATTGATATTTTGAGTTGTCAAATTATTTGTAATTTGTTCAGGTGTGCTGGCAATCCAGTTTGTAATGTCAGCAGCATGAGCACTCGTTTGATTTTGATAAAAGCTATCTGCCAAAACAGATACCGTTGGCATCCCAATAGGTGCTAGTAAAGCACCAAACATAAGGGCCTTACCAACATAATTTTTCTTTTTCATCGTATATCCTCCTTATTAAATACGAAACTTACCATGATATTGTACACCTGGCTTATTATATTTGTCAATAAATTCTGTAACTTTCTAATCAAAGATTAATGCTATCTCTCTATTTTTTCTAAAAATAGAGAATTTTCCCTCTGACATTCAACCATTTCTCCTATCTTTAGAGGGCTATTTATGATACAATGGTAACGACTATTTTATGGAGGACTAACATGTCAAATCAACACATGGAAGAATTAAACGATCAACAAATTGTCCGTCGTGAGAAAATGGCGGCCTTGGCTGAACAAGGAATTGATCCTTTTGGTAAACGATTCGAACGCACAGCTACATCTGGTCAATTAAAAGACAAATACGCTGATAAAACAAAAGAAGAATTGCACGAAATCAACGATACTGCTACTATCGCAGGTCGTTTGATGACAAAACGTGGTAAAGGTAAAGTTGGCTTTGCCCACATTCAAGACCGTGATGGTCAAATCCAAATCTACGTACGTAAAGATGCGGTCGGTGACGAAAACTACCAAATCTTCAAAAAAGCAGACCTTGGTGACTTCCTCGGTATCGAAGGTGAAGTCATGCGTACAGATATGGGAGAACTTTCTATTAAAGCTACCCACATCACACACTTGTCTAAAGCCCTTCGTCCATTGCCTGAAAAATTCCACGGACTTTCAGATGTTGAAACCATCTACCGTAAACGTTACCTTGATTTGATTTCTAACCGTGACAGCTTTGACCGCTTTGTGACACGCTCAAAAATCATTTCTGAAATCCGTCGTTACCTTGATGCCCAAGGTTTCCTTGAAGTTGAAACACCTGTTCTTCACAATGAAGCTGGTGGTGCTGCTGCTAAACCATTTATCACTCACCACAACGCTCAAGATATTGACATGGTGCTTCGTATCGCAACTGAGCTCCACCTCAAACGCCTCATCGTGGGTGGTATGGAACGTGTTTACGAAATTGGACGTATCTTCCGTAACGAAGGTATGGATGCTACTCACAACCCTGAGTTTACATCTATCGAAGTTTACCAAGCTTACGCTGACTTCCACGATATCATGAACTTGACTGAAGGTATCATCCAACACGCTGCTAAAGCCGTTAAAGGTGACGGACCTATCAACTACCAAGGAACTGAAATCAAGATCAACGAACCATTCAAACGTATCCACATGGTTGACGCTATCAAGGAAATCACTGGTGTTGACTTCTGGCAAGAAATGACTTTGGACGAAGCCAAAGCTATCGCTGCTGAAAAGAATGTTCCTGTTGAAAAACACTACACTGAAGTTGGTCACATCATCAACGCCTTCTTTGAAGAATTCGTTGAAGAAACCTTGATTCAACCAACCTTCGTTTACGGTCACCCAGTTGCTGTGTCTCCATTGGCTAAGAAAAACCCAGAAGACCCACGCTTCACTGACCGTTTCGAACTCTTCATCATGACAAAAGAGTACGGAAATGCCTTCACCGAATTGAACGACCCAATTGATCAATTGTCACGTTTCGAAGCACAAGCTGCTGCTAAAGAACTCGGTGACGACGAAGCAACAGGCATCGACTACGACTACGTTGAAGCCCTCGAATACGGTATGCCACCAACAGGTGGACTCGGAATCGGTATCGACCGTCTCTGCATGCTTCTCACTGACACAACAACCATCCGTGATGTCTTGTTGTTCCCAACGATGAAATAAAAAATGATATCCCATTAGTCAAATAATGGGATATTTTTATATGAGGTATAAACGTGTTCAAAAAATTACAGTCCCTATTTAAGAAAAAATCAAGTGTGCTTGAACAGCCTGATACAAAAATAGAAGAAAGCCAAGTAGACTTTCCCATAGACCGCACAGATTATTTCTTCGATCACGCACTTGTATTTTATTGTGAAGAAAACGATATCCCTTCAGAAAAACTAAGCCAATCAGATATGCAAGAGATTAGTAAAAGAGCTGCTTTTCATCTCAGTATCTTCGTAGCTTGGTTAGCAAAACATGATTTTCTTAATCCCCAAAGTGATGGATTTAACCTTGAGGATGCACAAAAACTCAAGAATGAAAAGATTACAGGTACAGACTATCTCTTTAAACATCTTGATGAAAAACTCTGTTCAACTGATATCAGTGACACACTCCTCCCCTTCATCTCTGATTTTTATGAAGATTATATGGATTTTTGCTATACAGTCTTGGTTGATGATGTTGCGAGAACTGAATTTGACTGGAAAATCTATCACTTGGTTGAAGATGACATTGATGAGATGTTCACCAGTTACAAAGAACAATTAGTATAAATAGAAAAAATTCTCTCGTAATTACCGTGAAACTATCTTCTATATTTTGCTCTTGGAGACCTTGCTCAAGTGCCCAAAACTCCCATCACCACTAGCATAGTGGTTAGTAAGCAAATAAGCTGGTTGATTCATCTGGATAATAATAAAGAATGTTGGTAAATCAACATTCTTTTATTGTTCTATCTAAGATTTTTCGTCTATTTATATACCAAAAAGATATCACTAAAATCTGATTTGTATTGTTAGTGTAAATTTTTGTTCTCCAGCTTCTTCAGTTACAATACCTGCACCAGTTCGCTTACTTGATGGACTATCAAATTTAGTACTTCTATAAAGGTACTCCCTTAATTTATTTCGGTCATAAATATGGTAACACAAAACCTCACCATCATCTTTTACTACAATATAACCGCCATTAGCATCTTCTAGGCCATTCCACCTAGTATTTGGTTCCATGCCTAATGCTACTGCAACCAACAAATCTTTTACTTTGTGGGAGATAATTTCCCCATCTTCTCCATACTTATCACAATATAAATCAACTACATCAGGGATTGCTTTCCCCTTAACAAAATAAGAATTCAAAAATAGATATCCCAAAAATTCTGGCATTCTAGAATCAATCATTTTCAGATTTCTTGAGAAAGTTTCATTTAAGATTTTTTCAAAGTCCAAAGAAATACTCTTATCTTTGATAAATTGTACTCTATCTTTAATTTTAGTTCTTCCAGCAATCTGATTTACTATCTCTAAATCATCCTTGGATAGATTTTTCGACAAGCTATACTGAACCCTTGTAGCCCCACTTGCGTTCAATAACGTTGGCTTACTACCAATATATGATTTTATCGAAAAACCTATTTTAGGTTCTGCACCTGTAAACTCATCATGAATCTTAAAAATAACATCTTTTTTGCTATCGCTACTAGCTTTTATTTTAGTTAGTTTAATTCTTGATAAAAATGGCTCAATCTCAGGAATTACAAACGTTCCTGCTCCATTTTTTACTGCCTCTAAAACTACGTTCGAAAAATACTCAAACTCATTAACAGGAATTTGTAAACACTCTGAATCGTTTTCTAATAGAATAATCTCATTTGACGACTGACTACGCTTAAATTCTTTTAAAATACCATCTTCATTTTTGATCGCACTTAATATGACATAAAAGAGTTTTTCTACTTTTTCCAAATTTTCATCGGCAGCATAAATTTTACCATCAGATAAAGCCTTAAGAAACACAAAAAGTTCAGCCCACTCACCTTTATTGACTTTATTAGGCATAGCTTACTCCAACTTTTTTATCTTGTTGTGCCATTTGATACTCTTCTTTCATTGCATTAGCTACTTCTCTTATCATCGGAACCGCTACTGAGTTCCCCATCTGACGATACATTTGTGTTCGACTTACAGGAATAATAAAGTCATCTGGAAATCCCATCAATCTTTTACATTCTAATTCCGAAAAAAGTCTTAACCCCGTATCTCCACCTTTAACAAAAGTCCCCGTGAGTCGCTGTATTTTATGATAGGAAGCTACTAATGTTTTTACTTGGATAGTAGAATTTGAATCTACAACTTGAGGTTTACCATCATTTTTCTTAAAAAGGTACGATTGCTGTAAATGTTCAGAAATACTATATCCCTTAGGATTATTTTCTAGTATTGACGAAACAGGAACTCTATTTTCGGTATTCCCTTGAGGAAATGCAAATGTTGAAACGTTCAAATCTGGATGGAAACCTACTATTACAACTCTTTTTCTAACTTGTGCTAAACCAAAATTTTGAGCGTCTAAAACGTCAAAGAAAACTGAATAGCCAAGTTCCTCTAAGTTATCCAAAATAATTTTAAATGTTTCTCCATTCTGAATAGTCAAAAGACCAGGTACATTTTCTAGCAAAAACATTTTAGGCATATGATATTTTAAAATTCTAAGGACGTCAAAAAACAAAGTTCCTTGAGTTTCATGACCAAATCCTTCTCGTTTGCCTATATTAGAAAATGGTTGACAAGGAAAACCCGCTAGCAATACATCATGTCGAGGAATATCCCTTTCATCAATTTTGGTAATATCACCGAAGGGAATATCACCGTAGTTAGCTTCATATGTTTTCACAGAAAATTTGTCCCACTCAGATGAAAACACACACTTTGTATTCTTATCTTCGAATCCTTTTCGTATTCCTCCAACCCCAGCGAATAAGTCTATAAAGGTTAAACTGTCTACATTATCTTTATGATTATGCATTTGAATTGCTTCATAACCTTCTTCAATCAGATATTGACATTTGCTTGAAAAACTATCATAACCATCAATCTCCAATTCTTGAATCTTATTAAATAGGTGTGGGCTAACGTGAATAGATTTTGCTATTTTTTTCTTATCTGGACTAACACGATTTCGTCCAGCATTCTCTCTAGCTCCGCCTCTCATGAAATACCTCTACTTTCTATATAGGGATTATACCACTTTATTTTTGAATTATCGAATTCTTTTTTCAATTTTTATACCGTACAAGAAAACAAGTATGAGAGTTAACAATTACTTTTTTTTTCGTCCTATTTACTATTGTAATCATCATACTTGTCTTATCATATTTTTAAAGATATGGCGATATCAAAAACTATATTCTTCTTATCAATCCACCTATACTCAACGCCTTTCAAAATCTTGCACATATTTCTCATAGTGTTATAATTAGGTTGTCTTGATGAGTGGTAATAGTGACGCTTCCATTCAGATAAGACTTAGAAAGAGGTGCTTATGACATCTTTAAAAAAGGTTTCACTTTCTGAAGTGAACCAATCAATTGATACACCAAATAATAACCGTTTTTGGCAAAATCTCAAGGCTTTCTTAGGGCCTGGGGCACTAGTGGCTGTGGGATACATGGATCCCGGAAACTGGATTACCAGTGTTGTTGGTGGTGCAACCTACAAGTACAGTTTGCTTTTCATTATCTTAATTTCCTCTTTGATTGCCATGCAGTTGCAACAAATGTCTGGGAAATTAGGGATTGTAACCCAGATGGACTTGGCGCAAGCTACTGCCTTTCACTCGCCAAAATGGTTGCGATACACGCTTTGGGTTATCTTGGAGTTAGCCTTGATGGCGACGGACTTGGCTGAGGTGCTTGGTTCTGCCATCGCCTTAAACCTTCTCTTTGGTATCCCAATCATGATTGCCATTCTGGCAACTGTCCTAGACGTCTTCCTGCTACTACTCATCATGAAGCTAGGTTTCAAGAAAATCGAAGCGATTGTTTCTACCTTAATTTTGACAATCTTGATTATCTTTGTTTATCTAGTGGCCTTGTCAGAGCCTAGTATAACAGGAATTCTCAAGGGATATCTCCCTACGCCAACGCTCTTCGAGCCACACGCTCCTGGACATACCAACCAGTTGACCTTGGCACTTGGGATTGTCGGGGCAACGGTTATGCCTCACAACCTCTACTTACATTCATCCATATCTCAGATACGTAAGGTAGACCACACTGATGGAAAAGATGTAACCAAGGCTGTGCGCTTCATGACTTGGGATTCTAATATTCAGTTGAGTTTGGCCTTTGTGGTGAACTCCCTCCTCTTGATTTTGGGGGCGGCTCTCTTCTATGGTCATGCTTCTGATATTTCGGCATTTTCACAAATGTACGATGCCCTTCAAGACTCTAAGATTGCCGGTGCGGTAGCTAGTTCGACACTTTCAACACTCTTTGCCTTGGCGCTCTTGGCTAGTGGTCAAAACTCTACTATCACCGGAACCTTGACAGGTCAGATTGTTATGGAAGGTTTCCTTCATATGAGGTTGCCTCAGTGGGTGATACGTTTGTTCACACGTCTTTTCGCCCTCCTACCTGTCATCATCGTAGCCATTCTTTACGGTGATCAAGAAAAGATTTTGGATCAACTTTTGGTTTACTCTCAGGTTTTCCTTTCACTTGCCTTGCCATTCTCTATTTTCCCTCTGATTTACTATACTTCTAAAAAATCACTCATGGGAAAACACGTCAATGCCAAGTGGAATACTTTGCTTGGCTATGCCATCGCTATTATCCTAACCATTCTTAATCTCAAACTTATCTTTGATACGTTTTAAACACAAAAATAAGGCCAGCTCTTCTGCTGACCTTATTTCTTATTTTTTGAAGGCATCAACTAGAACTTGGAATTCTTCGTTGCTAAGGGTTATACCTTTTCCCATCTTGGTGTGGTCTGGACTCCAGCTACGGATGTCATACTTGGCTGGTGCTCCGTTAAAGCTCACACGGTTAAGTTCCTTGGTCCAACCTTTGTCGTTCTCCGACAAGACCAAGAGTTTTTCTTCAATTTCAAATGAAAATTCTGCCATTTTGTACCTCCACTAGGTTTATTCGTTTTTTTCTGTGAAAATGGTGCGATTTTGACTAACTTATCCACAAAATTTCACCTTTCATGCTATAATTATTTTAACAAGAAACGAGGGAAATGACCATGATAAACTTTTTAGAAGCGGTAAAGCATCAGCTTCATCAGTTTGTGGAAACAGGTCACAGCAAACCTGTCCACCTACTGCAGAATCAGCTTATTAATGATATCTACGATGCTATTGATAATAAACAGATGGTCATGCTGACGTCTAACCAAAAGATTTATAAAGGGTACATCAATCGTTATGACAGGGAACGACAAGCACTCTTCATCGAACAAGATAAGGTTATCAGCATGATTGAACTAAAAGACATTAAACGTCTCAAAATCATACCACAACGAAGTTAACGAAATAGTTAACTTCGTTTTATTTTTCAGTTGACTAAAAATATACTACTTGCTATAATAAGTTAACTGTTGTATGAATGGAGGTTAACTAAAAATGTCAAAGAATCGTACACTTTATATCATTATTCCAGCCTTTGGAGCTGCTATCATTGCTGCCCTATCACAAATCATCATTCCGATAGGAGCGGTGCCCATCACCTTACAGACCTTTGCTGTAGGACTGGTGGCTGCCATTTTTAAACCGAGGGAAGCTACTCTTGCTGCTCTCCTCTATCTTATTCTCGGTGCAATTGGTCTACCCGTTTTCGCAGGAGGTAGCGGTGGTTTTCAAACCTTCTTTAGTCCAATAGCTGGTTATATACTTGCCTATCCCCTTTTCGCCTTTATCACTTCTAAACTGACCAATGCTGATACACCCATTTGGAAAATCTTTTTGGCTTTTGTTTTAGGAGATGTCCCAGTATTTGTCGGTGGAATTCTCACCCTTCACTTCCTGGGAAATATGGGTTGGTCTACAGCCGTAGCTGTCGGTTTGACACCTTTTATCATTCCTGACCTGTTAAAAGGACTCATCGTCTCTTTGGTGACTAAGCCAGTCTTAAAAGCACTAAAAAATCATAGCTACTTTAACTAAAAAAAGATTGAAGACTTTGTTCGTTGGAACAGAATCTTCAATCTTTTTATTTTGCAAAATAAATGTCATAGTGCTTTGAACAAGCTGGGTTAAAGGAACTGTGACAATTGGGACAGGCTACTGCCTCTTGGTACTCCTCAATCGTCATTTCGTGCCTACAAACACCGCAAATAAGAACCTTGTCCTCCTTCAACTGACAAGGATAGGCTCTAAACTTGTGGTCCTCCAAGCTATCATGACACTGATAACAAGCATAATATTTTTGACACTGGAAACATTTTAAGGCAACAATATCAAGCTCTGTGTGATAATGCTGGCACCTGCTTTCATCATCTACTAAAAGACCGTTTATTTTTTTCGTCATTAGGCACGAACAGTTTTACTTGAACCGTCTTTTTGGTAGAGGTTAATCAAACCTTCTTTGGTTGAACGAATCATATCACCAGGTTTAACTTCTTGTGGCACAGTGATAGTAAGAAGTTCCATAGGGTTTGGTGCACGGTCAATCTTATTGCCATTTGAATCGTGAAGGTCCTTGATGTCACACTCAAAATGACGGAAACCTGGTCCGTAGAATTCAACATGGTCACCTTCGAGGATAACGTTACGTTGACGGATTGTAGCTGTCATAGTTGCTGGGTCAAAGTCAACGACTTCACCAACAAATTTGTATTGTGGAATTTTACGACGAGCACCAAAGAGTTGCTCGTTTTCTGTTGGTGTCTTGTAGTAGAAACCAGTTGCCAATTCACGTTGGGCAACTTTCCAAAGCTCATCAATCAAATCATCTTTGATGGCGTAAAAGGCTTCTGCACTTTCCATGTAGGCGTCACAGGCAGCCTTGTAACAGTTGGCAACCGTCGAAACATAGTGGACAGATTTCATACGACCTTCGATTTTAAGGCTATCAACACCATTATCGATAAGGTCTGGGATGTTTTCAATCATACACATGTCAACGGCTGACATTGAGTATTCTTCAGGAACTTCACCATGAATACTCTTGCGCTCTTGACCGAATGGCATGTCGTAAAGGTCGTATTTCCAGCGGCATGACTGAGAGCAACCACCACGGTTGGCATCACGGTCTGACATATGGTTAGAAAGGGTACAGCGACCTGAGTATGAGATACACATAGCACCGTGGACAAAGGCTTCGATTTCAAGATCCGTGCGTTTACGGATTTCGGCCAATTCTTCCATAGTAACCTCACGTGCCAAAACAACACGGGTCAAGCCATACTGTTTCCAAAAATGGAAGGTTTCAACGTTTGTCGCAGATGCTTGCGTTGACAAATGGATATTGAGTCCTGGAGCGTAGGTTGAACAGATTTCAATCAAGGCTGGGTCAGATACGATAACGGCATCAAGTCCCATGTCACGCAATTCACGGAACCACTCACCAGCACCTTTTTCATTTCCTTCATGGGTAACCATGTTTGAAGCAACGTGCACATCAACACCACGAGCGTGAGCGTATTCGATACCTTCACGAAGTTCATCCATGGTAAAGTTTCCGGCACGGCTACGCAAACCATAGGCTTGTCCACCAACGAAAACAGCATCTGCGCCGTAATTTACAGCGACTTTTAATTTTTCCAAAGTCCCAGCAGGTACCAAAACCTCTGGGCGTTTTTTAGTTGTAGTCATAATTTCTCCAATTTGCAAGATTGTCGATTTTAGTTTTTAGAAGGCTCCTTCGTTCCCTGAAAATGGAAAACTCTCAAACGAAGGAGGAAGTATGTTTATTTTACACGGTCAGGTTCATAATCATAGAAACCTGTATCCAAACCACGGTTGGCTGGGTGTAATTTGTGAATAGCCTCATCAAAAAGAAAGGCTTGGTCTTGTGAAAATTCGCCAGCTTCAATGAGGTCACGAGCCTTCACAAAATACTCAGTAATTTTTACAAAGTTTTCACCTGGACAATAAACGCCATCCAATTTCCAGTGGTCAAAGCCATGTTCAATGAGTTCTGAAAGCTTAGTCATCATATCCAGGTCATTGTTGGCAAAGATATGTGTTCCATGCAAGTCTTCATAAACTGAGTAGTGAGAATCTGGATCTCCAGGCTCAGAGAGGAAAAGGTCACGTTCTTTAGTAACAGATTCATCTGTTTTGATAAAGTTGTAATAGTTTTGAAGAAGCGGACGTTTGGAATGGTGAATGATACTTGCCCCATAGACCAAAACCTCAGCTGGAATTTGAAGATTTTCAGCCATGATGAAGAGTTCCGCAGACGGAATCTCACGAGCCAAAACTGCTTCAGAAGCTCCTGCTTGTTTGCCCCAGAAATTAATCTGACGGCTAGAGGTTACCATGGTTGAAGCATCATAAATCATTTTGAAGGGACGATTGTCACGGTTACAGATGTAGAAAACTCCCGCATCACCAACCGTAATATAATCTGCCTTGATTTCTTCAAGAAAATCAAGGTAGTCTGGAAGAGCATCCATCATACCTTGGTGCATGAGGGCATTAACTGCAACAGTTAATTCCTTACCTGACTCATGTACCAGCTCTGCAATCTTTCGCATTTCTGCGAATGAAAAAGGCTTTGGCAAACGAAGGCCGAAGGCTTTTTCGCCGATGTAAATACGATCTACGCCAAGTTCTAGGAGCTCACGTGCCTGCTCGTAGCTCTCAGCTGTCGCTGTAATCACTATTTTTTCCATAACTTACATTATAGCACAAATGACCTGATTATTTTAGAATTTTTAGTCCACTTACGTGTATTTAGATATTTATATTTAGTTTTATAATACTCAATTTTAGAGAAAATACAAAAAAACTTTGCAAGTCCAATTTTTTTATGGTATTATTAATGAGATTCTAAATAGTGAAATACTGACCGAGTTATTTTGCCAACACTTAAAGTGTTTTAGGTATCTGATATAGAAAGGAGGCAGACATGGCTGACAACTTAAACCGTCAATTTGATCACATGGAAGATCTTGAGAGTGATAGCTCACAAATGACTAGTTATCAGGATTATCAAGGCTTAAACAATAATAGTATTAAGCTACAAGATATGATTTTCTTCGGACGTATCTCAAGCTTCTGTATTTCAACAGTCCTAGTTGCCTTCCTTTTCTTGGTAGCACAGGTGGCTTCCTTCTGGGCCTTTTTCTGGGCTATTACAATTAGCATCCTGGGACAGGTTGGCATTTACTTCCTTATCGAAAATTATAAAGCAAAAAAACGTTGATTTCGGGTCAACGTTTTTCTTGTCATTTCATTAGACAATACTGTCACTCAATGACAAATGTCTTTGAAGTCCTGACTAACATAGAAGTCCAGTTTAACTTTTCCAAGCACTAAAAAAAGCCCAGCGGGCTCTTTTTTAGTTTGCTTCTGATTCTGCTGCTGCTTCAGAAATATCTTTGATATCAATCACGATATCATCAACCATAGCTTGTGTTTTAGCCTCCACATCTGCTTGTTCAGGTGTCACTTGGGCTGTTTTTTCTTTGATTAATTCAAAGCTATCTTTTGCAAATTCAGCAACTTGAGCTGTTTTTTCTTGAACGGCTTTTGTCAAATCATCTGCAGTGATATCACCATTTTCAAATTTTGTTTTGTAGTCTTGGAAGGTATCAACTGCCAAATCTTTGTAGTCGTTAGCTTTTTCCACCACTTGGTTTTGGTAAGCTTTAGGATCTTCTTTGAATGAGGCAATCTCCTCATCAATACGAGCCTTAACGGCTTTACCTTTTTCAGTAGTGAAGAAATAAGCTGCAGCAGCTCCAGAAGCTGCTCCAATAACTAGGGTATTTAGAAATTTACTCATGAAAAGACCTCCTTATTTTTTCTTGTCTTTTTTACGAAATAGTTTTGAGGCTATCTTACCAACAGCGTAGGCTGAACCAGCTTTACCAACACTTGCACCTGCAGCGCTTGCCTTAGCACCAAGGTAACGGGCTTCAGTATTCAAATCAGAAACACTTTCAGAAAGCTCAGCTACTGCCACAAAGAGTGGATCGATGGTTTGAACTTTTTCGTTGACATCTTCGACCAAAACATTAGCTTTAGCCAAGATTTCATTAGTCTGATGAAGTGTGACATTAATATCTGTGCGTAGAACAGCAACCGTTTCTTCAACTTCTTTGACCACATGACGTGTACGAAGTAGTGTTGGAATCAATGCAACTAAGAAGGCTGCAAGAGCGATTGCGATAATAAGAAATGCAATTTCTGCCATTTTTTGGACTCCTTTTTACCTTTTAAAGAAAAACTGAATTAAATTTCCAGCTTCTTTTGACATTCGTTATGATAAATTTCATTATATTATAACAAAGTCTGAGTGGTATGACTAGTTTTTCATTTTATAATCTGCTTCGGGGCGTTGCTTGCGGAAATAGAGCAAGACTATTCCCAAGATAAGAATGGCGATGCTGACCCATTGGGAAACACGCAAGCCAGCGAACATGAGGCTATCCGTACGCATTCCCTCAATCACAAAACGTCCAATACCATACCAGATAAGATAGAATGAGGTCAAATCTCCCTGTCGTAGTCCCTTTTTAAAACGTCGCAGTCCCATAATAATAAGAAAGCCTAGTAAATTCCAAAGACTCTCGTAAAGGAAAGTGGGAACACGATAACTGCCTTCAATATACATCTGTTGACGAATCCATTCGGGAACATAGTTGAGATGACTAACTGCCTTCCCATAGGCTTCCTGATTAATAAAGTTTCCCCAACGTCCGATACTCTGAGCAATCATAACGCCAGGTACCGTAATATCCAAAAAGTCTAAAACAGCAATGGCATGGCGCTTAGCAAACCAATAAAGGACAGCCGCTCCGGCAATCAAACCTCCATAGATGGCAATCCCACCATTCCAAATAGCGAGAATTTCCGATGGATTTTGGCTGTAATAAGACCACTGGAAAATCACATAATAGAATCGTGCACCGATAATGGCTATTGGAAAAGCAAGGAGAATGAAATCTAAGATATTTTCAGGATCTATCCCTTTTTCGGGAGCCCAACGCTGGGCTAGATAAACAGCAAGTAAAAGACCAGATACAATACAGATAGCATACCAATGAATGCTGATGGGACCAAGCTTTAGGGCAATTGGATCAATAGTTGCTAACATCACTTTTCTCCGTTCTCACTAATGAGTTTTGTTAAGCGGTCTTCGAAGGTTTTAGTCGCATCAAATCCCATCTGTTTGGCACGATAGTTCATGGCTGCAGCTTCGATAACAATAGACACGTTACGACCGGTTTTAACTGGAATGCGAACGCATGGAATCTTAACCCCTTGCAATTCAATCTCTTCATTGCCATTTCCAAGTCGGTCAAAAATCTTACCTTTTTCAAAGTTTTCAAGATAGATAGCCAACTGAACCTGAGAAGAATTACGAACGGCACTTGCTCCGTAGAGGCTCATGACATCAATAATCCCAACACCACGGATTTCAAGGAGGTGGCGAAGAATCTCGGCTGGCTCACCCCAGAGGGTTTCTTCATCCTTAGCATAAACATCTACACGGTCATCGGCAACCAGACGGTGACCACGCTTAACCAACTCAAGCCCTGTCTCACTCTTACCGATACCAGAGTCACCTTGAATAAGTACGCCCATTCCGTAGATATCTACTAAGACACCATGAACACTGGTACGTTCAGCCAACTGTGCATTGAGGTACCAAGACATCTCACCAGAAAGTGTTGATGTTCCGTTATGGCCTTGGAGCACACAAACGCCATTTTCCTTGGCAGCTCGAAGCATTTCCTTAGGAATTTCAAGCCCACGTGCTACGATAATAGCTGGCGTTTCCTTTTTGAACATAGTACTGAAGACTGAGTAACGATTATAGTCAGTCATAGTATTAAGGTAAGACCACTCCTTCATCCCAACCAATTGGATTCGTTCTGGCGAATAGTAGTCAAAATAACCCGTCATTTCTAACCCTGGACGAGAGATATCAGCGGTTGTAATTGGTTTTTCTAATAGCTCTTTGGTACCATAAATAACCTTGAGTTTAACCTTATCAACCAACATTTTAACGGTTACTGTCATGTGATTTCCTCCGATTTTTTACTAGTTTTATTGTAACATAAAAAGGCTTTCAATGCGGCCTTCAAACCAAAAAAGACCTATGATAGGCACCAAAGTCCTAGCACAGGCCACTTTATTTTAACTATAAATCTTACCAGTTCCACTCATCTTCAACGGGTTCAGCATTTTTGCGCTTGCGTCCATCTTTGAGTTTGATTTCAGGATAAATATCTTCTTTATAAGGGAGAAGAAAAGCTAAAACCACATACAAAACGATGCCAAACTGAGTCGATATCATGAGAATAACAGCCAAGACACGAGCCAAGGCCATATCCCAACCGAACTTGTCTGCCAAACCTGCAACAACACCGGCAACTAGTCTATTTTTTCGTGTCTTATAAAAACGATTTGACATGGTTTTTTTTCTCCCATCACTTCTTTGATTTAATTATATGATTTTTTTAGACTAAAAAAATCAGCCCTAGGACTGATTTAGAAAAATGAGCCTACCTCGGCATAGACCGCAGCCAAATTTCTGCGTATTGACACGGCGTTTGCGACGGTAAGTATGACCACAAGATTGACACTGATAGACATAATATGTTTCATTCTGACCTTGCATCTTGGGTGCATATCTAAGGCCATCAACCTTAGCTAGTAACTCCTTAAAATCTCTATCTCCATGCTTGTAGCCCTTCTTTTGAAAATAAAGGTGGTAATGACAGAGTTCGTGACGAACGATTTTTCGAAAGGTTTCAAGGCCGTGTTCCTCATAAAGTTTTGGGTTGAAATCTAAGTGGCCATCCTTGGGAAAAAATCGCCCTCCAGTGGTCCGGAGGCGCTTGTTCCACAAGGCCTGATGCTTAAATTTCCAGCCGAAATCTTCAATAGAAACGGTCTTGACATAATCAGTTAGATTCACGTGGATTCACCAAGGAAAGATTAAGCTTTTCATGTTCCAGATCAATTTTTGACACCCAGACAGTAACCAAGTCTCCGACAGAAACGACTTGACTTGGATGGTTAACAAAGTTCTTGCTCATCTCAGAAATGTGGATAAGGCCATCCTCATGGACACCGATATCCACAAAGGCACCAAAATCCACGACATTACGCACTGTTCCTTCGAGCTTTTGTCCTACAGACAAGTCTTTGAGCTCAAGAACATCCTGACGAAGCACCGGTGCTTCAAAATCGTCACGGAGGTCACGACCTGGTTTCAAAAGGTCAGCAATGATATCTTTAAGGGTTTCCTGACCAAGCCCTAGCTCTTCTGCTGTTTCTTTAAGAGTGAGGGCCTTCAATTTTGCCTTGGCAGAGTCGTCCAAATTTGTGATATTTAACTGCTTAAAGAGGGCTTTCACTGCTGGATAAGACTCTGGGTGGACTCCCGTATTATCCAAGATATTTTTTGCGTTTGGAATACGGAGGAAACCGGCTGCCTGTTCAAAGGCCTTAGCACCAAGACGTGGGACCTTCTTGATTTCGGCACGGGATGTAATCGCACCATTTTCCTCACGGTAGGCGACGATATTTTCAGAGATGGTCTTGTTGAGTCCTGAGACGTGTGACAAGAGGGTACTACTTGCCGTATTGACATTAACACCGACTTGGTTAACCACGGTATCAACGACGAAATCAAGATTTTCAGAGAGTTTCTTCTGACTAACATCATGCTGGTATTGGCCTACTCCAATTGATTTAGGGTCAATCTTAACCAACTCAGCTAATGGGTCTTGAAGACGACGAGCAATAGAAATGGCCGAACGTTTTTCAACCGTCAAATCTGGAAACTCATGACGGGCCAACTCTGACGCAGAGTAGACAGAAGCACCACTTTCATTGACAATAACATAAGAAGTCTCTGGGAAATCCTTGAGGACTTCTGCCACAAAGGCTTCACTTTCTCGGCTGGCTGTTCCATTACCGATAGCAATAATCTCAATGGCATGCTTTTTAATGAGGTCAGCCAAGTCTTTCTTAGCTTGGGCAATCTTAGCCTGACTAGCTGGAGCTACTGGATAAATAACTTGCGTCGTAATGAGTTTTCCTGTTTGGTCAACCACGGCCAACTTAGCTCCTGTACGGAAGGCTGGGTCAAAACCAAGCACCATCTTGCCTTTCAGTGGTGACACTAGAAGAAGGTTTCGAAGATTGTCAGAGAAGAGATTAATAGCTCCATCTTCTGCGGCTTCAGTCAACTCACTACGGATACGGCGCTCCATGGCTGGAATGATTTTCTTCTTGAGAGATTGGTTGATGACTTCCTCGATATAATCATTTTTTTGTTTGAAACGGGCACTGTAGAAACGGTGCATTTTCTCAAGATTATGCTTAAAGGCTACCTTGATAACGCCCAGTTTTTCACCACGGTTAAGGGCCAAAGTACGGTAACCTTGGAGCTTAGATACCTTATCCTCGAAATCGTAGTAAATCTTGAAGATTTCTTTTTCATCCAGAGATTGATCCTTGAGGGTCGATGTGATGTCACTGTTTTTCCAGATTTCATTGTAGGTCCAAGAACGAAGACTATTGTCCTCAGAAAAGGCCTCAACTAAAATATCCACAGCACCCACAAGTGCCTTGTCAGCCGTTGGAAAGGCCTCAGATGTTAGCTTTTCAGCTTCAGCTTGGAGGTTGGGACTATTTTGCAAGATAAGTCGAGCTAATGGGAAAAGGCCTGCTTCACGGGCAATGGTTGCCTTGGTACGGCGTTTTTCTTTATAGGGAAGGTAAAGTTCTTCCACATCCGCCAATTTTTCAGCGGCTTCGATGGCTGTTCTGAGTTGGTCAGTCAATTTGCCCTGAGCCTCAATCTTGGCCAGAACCGTTTCCTTGCGGTCCAAAAGAGCCGTCAAAGACTTGTCCATATCAATAATGGCCTTGATTTGCGTTTCATCAAGATTGCCTGTTTTTTCCTTACGGTAACGGGCAATAAAGGGAATGGTATTGCCTTCTGCGGTCAATTCCAAAACGGTTTCAACTTGTTGTTTTTTCAGGCCCAATTCCTGAGCCAATGTTTCAAAATTACGATTTTCCATAAACTCTATTATAACACGATAGGAGATTTGCTTGGGGAGAAAACCTTGTAGCTGAAGCGAGAATTTTTAAGCAAGAGGTAGTATAATAGAAGGGTAAACCTATTGTTTAGGGCTATTTCTCTTAGAAATAACGCCCTTAGTATCTTTTGTAACTGAACTCGGGCTATTTCTTGCGGAAAATAGATGCATCCTCCTAGAAGCAGAGCTTCTTCGTCTGATGCCCTAATTTTCTCTTAGAATTAACGCCCTTAGTATCTTTTGTAACTGAACTCGGGCTATTTCTTGCGGAAAATAGATGCATCCTCCTAGAAGCAGAGCTTCTTCGTCTGATGCCCTAATTTTCTCTTAGAATTAACGCCCTTAGTAT
>NZ_JAQFJQ010000018.1:0-40820 GCF_030440175.1 Streptococcus sp. SV2 | reverse complement strand
TTTTAGAAACTTTATTAACTTTAGGAAGCGTGTTTTCATCACTCTGAACATACAAAAAGAGAAAACCTATCAGGTTCTCTCTAGATGTTAGCTTTTCGTCACCCACTACAGTTGACAAAGAGCCACTTTTTTACAATTATTGACTAGCTTAACACTTAGTATTTTGCAATATCAAATACTGTTGATTTCACACGAGTCATAGCTTCAATAGAGTATTTCACACCTTGAGTACCGGCACCAGATCCTTTAACACCAAGGAATGGGAAGTTATCTGTACCACGTTGTGTTTTATTATTGATGTGAACTGTACCAACTTCAAGTTGTTCAGCAATAGCAAATGCACGTGGGTAATCTTGTGTAAAGACAGCACCTTGAAGTCCATATTCAGATTGGTTAGAAATCTTGATTGCTTCTTCAACTGAAGATACACGGATGAATGGCAATACAGGACCAAATGGTTCTTCCCAAGCAACACGCATATCTGTTGTTACATGGTCAAAGACTGTTGGATAGATAAGGTTTCCTTCACGTTTCAATTCAGTTTTAGCAGTAGCACCTTTTTCAACAGCATCATCAATCAAACTTTGTACAAAGTCAGCTGATTTAGTATCGATAAGTGGTGTAACACTTGCACTTTCTTCAGGCATACCAACAGTGATATTTGCAACCAAAGCAGTTACTTTTTCTACCAATGCATCAGCAACGCTATCCATTACAAGAACACGTTTGATAGCTGTACAACGTTGACCTGAGTAGTCAAAGGCACCTGCCACGATGTTTTTAGCAGTCAAGTCAAGGTCAGCATCTTCAAGAACGATAGCTGAGTCTTTACCACCAAGCTCAAGCATGATTGGACGCATTGCTGCCAAACGACCAATGTTTTCACCAACTGGAGTTGAACCTGTAAAGTTGATAAAGTCAACTGCTTTATGTTCAACGATGTAGTCACCGATAACAGAACCACGACCTGTGATTGAGTTCAAGACACCAGCAGGGATACCAGCTTCAACAAATGCTTCAACCAAAAGAAGACCTGAGATAGAACCTTGTGTTGGTGGTTTGAAGGCAACAACGTCACCAGCGATCAAGGCAGGAGCAATTTTAGAACCAGCCAAGTTTACTGGATAGTTGAATGGTGAAATAGCAAGGACAAGACCTACTGGTTCACGACGAACAACAGCGATTTTTTTCTTGCTACCAGCATCAAAGGCACCACCTTCAAGTACTTCACCTTCCAAACGCAAACCTTCTTCAGCTGCATAGTGGATAATTTCAGCAGTACGAACAACTTCACCAATTGCAGATTTCAAACCTTTAGAAATTTCTTTAGAAAGAACTCGACCGATCTTATCAGCATCACGTTCCAAGATATCAGCTGCTTTATGAAGGTAAGCTGCACGTTCAGCGTATGAAAGCGCACGCCATGCTGGGAGTGCTGCTTTAGCTGCTGCGTAGACTTCGTCTACATCAGCTTGGCTCATAGCTGGAACTGATCCAAGTTCCTCACCGTTTGCAGGTGCGTAGATAGTAATTGAATTTTCAGATGTTTTCCACTCACCATTGACATAGTTTTTGTATTGTTTAGCCAAGATAGTAACTCCTTTTATCTATTATAAAACCTATTCTATCATTTTTTTCCAAATATTCCAAGATTAAAACAAGGATTATTCAGAAAATTTTGACAAAAAATAATTAAAGTTCTTAACCTAGGTTAGACGTATTCTACTCCTAAAAAGACAATGAGTCAATTATTTTGTCTATGTAAAAAAAGCGAAAGCACAAGCTTTCACTTTTTTCTTATTAGTCTACGTTAACGTATTCTTTTGAAAGTTCAAGAACTTCTTCCATTGTTGAACATTCAGTAAGTGCACGGTTAGCGTATTCTTCCATTTTAGCTGTGTCAAGTTTCTTCATCAAGCTACGTGTACGAAGAACAGATGTAGCTGACATAGAGAACTCATCCAAGCCCATTCCGACAAGAAGAGGAACAGCTGTTTGGTCACCAGCCATTTCACCACACATACCAGCCCATTTACCTTCAGCATGCGCAGCTTTGATAACATTGTTAATCAAACGAAGAATTGATGGGTTATATGGTTGGTAAAGGTATGAAACTTGTTCATTCATACGGTCAGCAGCCATTGTGTATTGGATAAGGTCATTTGTACCAATTGAGAAGAAATCAACTTCTTTAGCAAATTGATCAGCAAGCATAGCTGCAGCTGGGATTTCAATCATGATACCTACTTCAATGTTGTCTGCAACAGCAACACCTTCAGCAATCAATTTAGCTTTTTCTTCTTCGAGAATACCTTTAGCAGTACGGAACTCATTCAACAAAGCAACCATTGGGAACATGATACGCAATTTACCGTGAACAGATGCACGAAGCAAGGCACGTAATTGTGTACGGAACATTTGATTACCAGTTTCAGAGATAGAAATACGCAAAGCACGGAAACCTAAGAATGGGTTCATTTCTTTAGGAAGGTCGAAGTAAGGAAGTTCTTTATCCCCACCGATATCCATTGTACGAACGACAACAGGTTTACCGTTCATACCTTCAAGAACGGCTTTATATGCTTCATATTGGTCATCTTCAGTTGGGAAATCTTGAGAATCCATATACAAGAATTCTGTACGATAGAGACCAACAGCTTCTGCACCGTTATCATTTACACCTTCAACGTCTTTAGGTGTACCGATGTTAGCAGCCAATTCGAAATGTTTTCCATCAGCAGTAACTGTTTGAGCATCTTTAAGGAGAGCCCATTCAGCTTTTTGTTTAGCGTAAGCTTCACCAGCTGCTTTAAACTCAGCAATTTGCTCTTCAGTTGGGTTGATAACAACTTCACCAGTAATACCTGAAACCGCCAAAATGTCGCCATCTTTAACAAGTTCTGTGATGTTATTTGTACCAAGAACGGCTGCGATTTCAAGGGTACGAGCCATGATTGCAGAGTGACTTGTACGTCCACCGATATTAGTAACAAAAGCTTTTACGTACTTTTTGTTCAACTGAGCTGTATCAGATGGTGTCAAGTCATGAGCAACAACGATTGATTCTTCGTTGATTGTTGCTGGGTTAGGCAATTTCTTACCAAGCAAGTTAGCAAGCACACGTTTTGTAACGTCACGAATATCCGCTGCACGTTCTTGCATGTATGGGTTGTCTTCCATACCTTCAAAAATAGCGATAAACATGTCTGCTACTTCTGTCAAAGC
Organism: Streptococcus sp. SV2; assembly: GCF_030440175.1. Taxonomy (NCBI): domain Bacteria; kingdom Bacillati; phylum Bacillota; class Bacilli; order Lactobacillales; family Streptococcaceae; genus Streptococcus; species Streptococcus sp. SV2. Next base: position 37,595 of record NZ_JAQFJQ010000018.1, on the reverse strand, counting down.
AGCTTCAGCATTAACTTGTTTAGCACGGATAGTTTCTTTAATTTGACCAGTCATTTCTGGGTCAGCAAGAACCATCAAGTGAGCATCAAAAACGGCTGCCGCTTCTTCACCAAGGCTTTCAACTGCTTTTTCACGGATAACAGAAAGCTCGTCTTGTGACGCCGCTAGAGCAGCATCTAGACGAGCCTCTTCTGCACTTGTATCTTCAACTGTTACAGTTTCAAATGACAAGTCCGGTTGAACAAGCAGATATGCCTTAGCAACTGCAACACCATCAGATGCTGCGATTCCTTTAAGCATTTCTGTCATATTCTTATGCCAATCCTTCTTTTGTCATTGTTTCTGCGATTGCTGCGATTGCGTCATCAGCATCAGCACCTTCTGCAGAGATAGTTACGTCAGCACCTTGACCAACACCAAGGCTCATAACACCCATGATAGATTTAAGGTTAACTGCTTTACCTTTGTAGTCAAGAGTGATATCTGAAGCAAATTTGCTAGCTGTTTGAACAAGCAAAGTAGCTGGACGTGCGTGGATACCTGTTTCTGCAACAATGTGGAAATCTTTAGAAGCCATAATGGATTCTCCTTCTTCATTTGGAATATTTGAGTTATCGATGATAACCCTTACAATTTAGAATTATAACATAGCTAATTCATATTATCAAGGTTAAAACATACTTTATGAAAAATTTCCTAAGGGTTTCTTCTCATTTAGTCATGTCCTTTCAAGATTTTATTCTCTCTTTTAACCATTTGTTACAGAAATAAAGATAAATCCGAAAAGTTTTTCATTATATTTTCATGGAATGTTTTCATAAAGGCTAAGTTAGCGTTTAGATACGATTTAAGATGTTTTGACTAAAATCACTTGTTGAAAAAGCTGTTTTTTCAAATGCAAGGTCAGCTGTAAAGATACCCTCTTGAAATGTTTTTTCAATAGCAGCAGTGATTAATTGAGCAGCTTCTGACCAACCGATATAATCTAAGAGCATGCACCCAGATAATAGTACCGAACATGGATTTGCCTTGTCTTGATCTGCAATATCAGGAGCCGTTCCATGTGTCGCTTCAAAAATAGCATGGCCAGTTTGATAGTTAATGTTGGCTCCAGGGGAAATTCCGATACCACCAACCTGTGCGGCCAAGGCATCACTGGCATAATCACCATTCAAGTTGGTCAAGGCAACCACATCAAATTTTCCTGGATTTAGAAGAATTTGTTGTAGGAAGTTATCTGCGATGATATCGTTAATCTCTAAACGGCCAGCAAGTAGCTCCTCTTTATACTCTTCCTGTGCCACCTCGTAACCCCATTTACGGAAACCGCCCTCAGTAAATTTTTGAATATTGCCTTTGTGGACTAGGGTTACTTTTTTGAGATTATTCTTGAGTGCATAGTCAATTGCTGAACGAATTAATCGTTTACTTCCTTCAATTGAAATTGGTTTAATACCGATACTACTTGACTCTGGGAAACGAATTTTAGTCACACCCATTTCTTTCTGCAGAAAATCAATGACTTTCTTTACCTCTTCCGTTCCTGCTTCCCATTCAATACCTGCATAGATATCTTCGGTATTTTCACGAAAAATAGTAATATCCGTTTTTTCTGGTTCTTTAAGAGGGCTTACCACTCCTTTAAAGTAACGAACTGGACGAACGCAGGCATAGAGGTCAAGTTCCTGACGTAGAGCAACATTTAAAGAACGGATTCCACCACCAACTGGCGTTTCAAGAGGACCTTTAATAGCTACCAAACTGTCTCGAATAGCTTCTAAAGTAGCTTGAGGTAACCATTCTACTGTTTTGTCAAAAGCCTTTTTTCCTGCTAGAAGCTCTTGCCACTCAATCTGACGCTTACCATCATAGGCTACCTCTACAGCCTTATTGAAGATGGCTTGAGCATTTTTCCAAATATCACGACCAACACCATCTCCTTCAATATAAGGAATAATAGGATTATCAGTAACCTCTAGGTGACCATTTCCCATTTTGATTTTTTCTGCCATAGATTTTTCCTCACTAACGTTTTTCTAAAGGAATATAAGTTAAGTTTTCTTGTCCAATATATTGAGAACGTGGACGAATCAATTTATTATTTTTTTGTTGCTCCTGAATATGTGCAATCCATCCTGCGACACGACTCATTGCAAAGATGAGCGTGAAGATATCACTATCGATACCCAAAGAATGGTAAACCGTCGCTGAATAGAAATCGACATTGGGAATCAAACCTTTCTTAATTTTCATGAATTCCTCAATCTCTTGCGACATATTAAAGAACTCTTGATTGTCCGTATTCTCAGTCAACTTCTTAGCCATATCTCTCAAGAATATTTCTCGAGGATCCTGTTTTTTATAAACACGATGTCCAAATCCCATGATTTTTTCTTTAGAGTCCAGCTTTTCTTGCAGATAGGCACTAACATCACCAGATTCATGGATTTCATTTAGCATATCAAAGACGCGCTCATTAGCACCACCATGGAGAGGGCCTTTTAACGCTCCAATAGCTGTCGTAACACAAGAATAAATATCTGTAAGGGTTGAAGCACAAACACGCGCTGCAAAGGTTGAGGCGTTCAACTCATGATCTGCATGAAGAATTAAAGCCTTATTCATAGCTTCAACTTCAATAGTAGATGGTTCAACCCCATTCAGCATGTAAAGAAAATTTGCCGCAAAGCCTAAATCTTCACGTGGTTTCACAGGCATCTGACCCGTCCTTAAACGAGCGAATGTTGTAATAATTGTTGGTAACTTAGCCATCAATTCAATACTTTGTTGATAGATGGCTTCCAGGGAGCGCTCCTCAGCATGGACATTATATACCCCTAATAATGAGACTGTAGAACGCAAAACACTCATGGGATGCAAATGAGGCCTTGATTGTATGAGAATACATTGCTCAACCGCATCCGAAATATCATAATTCTTACGCAATTCCGCTTCAAAATATTTAAGTTCCATTTGAGTTGGTAGATGCCCATTCCACAAGAGATATATGATTTCCTCAAAAGAAGCTTTATTATCCATAAATTCTGAAATATCATAGCCTGCGTAGGATAAATGATCATCAATAATAGACGAAATACGTGTATTACAAGCAATCATATCCTTCAGACCATTTGTTTCAACTGTTGTCATATTATGCTCCCTTCAATTTTTTCCGAACAACCATTGGTAGAATACCACCATTCTTATAGTAGCGAATATCGGCGTCTGCATCAAAACGGACTAGTACCTTAAATGTTTTTGTTTCAGAAGACGTTCTAGCTGTTACGGTGATAACATCGTGGACACCAGGATTTTCCGAAAGATCCAAGCTAAATGTCTCCTGTCCTGTCAAACCAAGAGACTCAGCTGATTCTCCTTCCATAAATTGAACTGGTAAAATGCCCATCATTACTAAGTTTGAACGGTGGATACGTTCAAAGCTCTCAGCAAGCACTACTTTTACACCAAGGAGATTTGCGCCTTTGGCTGCCCAGTCACGGCTTGAACCCATTCCATAGTCTTTACCAGCAATCACAAGCGTGTCTTGATTAGCTTCCTTGTATTTCATAGCCGCATCATAAATAGGAATGATTTCACCATCATATTTAGTATATCCACCAATTTTACCCTCTGCCAACTCATTTTTGATACGAATATTAGCAAAAGTTCCTCTCATCATCACTTCATGGTTTCCACGACGACTACCATAGGAATTAAAGTCCTGATAATCCACTCCGTGTTCAGAGAGATAATTCGCTGCAGGACTATTTCGGGCAATATTACCAGCTGGAGAAATATGGTCAGTTGTTACTGTATCTCCAAATTTCGCTAAAACTTTCAAATCAGTCAGTGGTTTAATGGACAAGTCGTCTCCCAAGCAATCAAAATAAGGTGGGTTTTGGATATAGGTTGATTCTAGATTCCATTTATAATTCTGACCTTGCTCAGTTGGAATAGCATTCCACTTCGCACTGTCTGAAAAGACATTGGCATATTCATCTTGGAAGAGTTGACGAGTCACAAATTTATCAACATATGACTCAATTTCATCACGAGATGGCATGATATCTTCCAGATAGACAGCTTTGCCATTTTCATCAACCCCAAGAGCTTCAGTAGTCAAATCAATATTGGTGTTGCCAGCCAAGGCATAAGCAACAACCAAAGGTGGGCTAGCTAAAAAATTCGCTTTAACCAGAGGATTGATACGTCCTTCAAAGTTACGGTTTCCTGATAAAACAGCACTTGCCAACAAGTCATTGTCAGAAATAGCTTTAGCCACTTCTGGTCGTAGATCTCCTGAGTTACCAATACATGTCGTACAACCATAACCAACTAAATTAAAGCCAAGTTTATCCAAATATGTTTGCAAGCCTGAAGCTTTGAGATAACCTGTAACCACTTTAGATCCTGGCGCCAAAGAGGTCTTGACTGTTGGAGAGACTTTGAGCCCCTTTTCAACAGCCTTTTTAGCTAAAAGACCCGCAGCCATAAGAACGTAAGGATTTGAAGTGTTGGTACATGACGTAATCGCTGCTATTGCCACATGACCAGTCTGAATCGTCTCTGAATGACCCTCAAAATCAACCTGAGCCGTCCTTTCTAATTCCTCACGATCAAGGCCAAAACCACGGACACCTGCTTCTCGAACTACGGCATCCTGGAATTCTTGTTTAGCATCGGATAAGAGAATCAAGTCTTGTGGGCGTTTTGGACCTGAAATCGAAGGTTTAATGGATGACAAATCAATTTCAACAACCTTGGTATAGGTAGCTTCTTTGCTAGGATCATAGAAAAGATGGCTAGCTTTTGCGTAGGCTTCAGTGACCTGGATATGTTCCTCATCACGGTTAGTTAAACGCATGTAGTTAAGAGTTTCGTCATCAATAGGAAAATAACCACAGGTCGCACCATATTCAGGTGCCATATTAGCGACCGTAGCACGGTCAGCTAGAGATAAACTCTTCAATCCAGGACCAAAATACTCAACGAATTTACCAACAACATTTTCAGAACGAAGCACCTGAGTAATCTTGAGGGCCAAATCGGTTGCCGTCGCAATTTTAGGTAGTTCTCCTGTCAAACGAACACCTATAACCTCTGGGATTGGGAAATAAGATGCTTCACCAAGCATTGCTGCTTCGGCTTCAATTCCTCCGACACCCCAACCAAGAACACCGATACCATTGATCATAGTTGTGTGACTATCTGTACCAAACATAGAATCTGGATACAGAAGCCCATCTTTTTCAATAATAACGTCACTTAAAAATTCAATATTAACTTGGTGGATGATACCTGTTGCAGGTGGAACGGCACGATAATTTTCAAAGGATTGTTCAGCCCACTTAAGAAATTCGTAACGCTCATTGTTACGCTTAAACTCCAAATTAATGTTATCTTCAAGAGACGTGCTACAACCATAAGAATCTACCTGAACAGAGTGGTCAATCACCAAGTCCACAGGAATCTCTGGATTAATAAGTTCTGCCTTTCCTCCATTCGCTACGATTGCATCACGCATGGATGCCAAATCAACAACAACAGGAACTCCGGTAAAGTCTTGAAGAATAACACGACTTGGTTTAAAAGGAACTTCCGAATTTATCGAAATATTCGGAAATTTCAAGATACTACTAATGTGAGATTCTGTAACATCAACACCGTCCTTTTTTCTTAAAAGACTTTCAAATAATATTCTAATCGTATAGGGTAGTTTTTCTACCGTAACCCCCTGCTTTGTCGCAACTTTTTCAATATCATAAAACGTAAAGTCTTGATCTTTTACAGTCAGATTTGAGCAATATTCTTGCATACTAGAACCTCCATTAGTTAAAAGTTTTTCTTATTTTATACCTATTCCTTCTAAAATACAAATGAAATTGGCATTTTTATGTCATAAAATCTCACATAATTAGTTAGTTGACTCCTTTTTCCAATAAATATTGACTGGTGTCAAAAAACTTTAAAAAGGCTTAAAAACACAATATATGGGGTTGTGTTTGAATACTAAACACAAAATATTGTATTTTTGTCGGTTCAACCTCTTGATTTTTCCCTATATTTTGGGTATTCTATTAGAGTTCCAAAAGTGACCTTTAGTCACTTAAATTCATTATTAAAAGGAGTATTTGCAATGGCAAAGATTACATTGTTTTCAAAAAACAACTGCATGCAATGCAAAATGACAAAAAAATTCTTAGAAAAGGAGAATGCTGATTTCGAAGAAATCAACATTGATGAGCATCCAGAGAAAATTGATTATGTAAAAAGCCTTGGTTTCACAGCTGCTCCAGTTATTGAATCCGGTGATATCGTCTTTTCAGGATTTCAACCTGCAAAACTTAAAGAAATTCTCTAACTCTCAAGTTTTCATTATAGAAAGGAACTTGTTTGCTTAGTTTAAGGAATAAATCTTAATAAACCATTAAACTAAGTTTGGTATCAGTATTATGTCTTTAAAAAATCTTGGCGATGTTTCTTATTTCCGCCTCAATAATGAAATCAACCGTCCAATTAACGGTCAAATACCTTTGCACAAGGATAAAGAAGCCCTTCATGCCTTTTTCCTTGAAAATGTTAAGCCAAATTCAATGGCATTCAACAGCATCACAGAAAAAATTAATTACTTGATTGAAAATGACTATATCGAGTCTGAATTCATTGGGAAATACGAACCTGCCTTCATTGAGAAATTGTCTGCGGAAATTTACTCTCAAAATTTTCGTTTTCAATCATTTATGTCGGCTTACAAGTTCTATCAACAATACGCTTTAAAAACTAATGATGGCCAGGCTTATCTTGAAAGTATTGAGGACCGTGTTCTTTTTAATGCCCTCTACTTTGCTGATGGCGATGAACATCTAGCCAGTGATCTTGCTAATGAGATGATTCACCAACGTTATCAACCTGCTACTCCTTCCTTCTTGAATGCTGGGCGTAGCCGTCGTGGAGAACTTGTTTCATGTTTCCTTATTCAAGTAACGGATGACATGAATTCTATCGGACGTTCTATTAACTCAGCCCTACAGTTGTCACGTATTGGTGGTGGGGTAGGTATTAGTCTCTCTAACCTACGTGAAGCTGGTGCTCCTATTAAGGGGTATGCTGGTGCAGCTTCTGGTGTCGTACCAGTAATGAAACTCTTTGAAGATAGTTTCTCTTACTCAAACCAACTTGGTCAACGTCAAGGTGCTGGAGTTGTTTATCTTAGCGTCTTCCATCCAGATATCTTAGCTTTTCTTTCTACTAAAAAAGAAAATGCCGATGAAAAAGTTCGTGTCAAAACATTATCACTAGGCGTTACCGTACCTGATAAGTTTTACGAATTGGCACGTAAGAATGAAGAAATGTATCTCTTCAGCCCTTACTCTGTCGAAAAAGAATACGGGAAACCATTTAACTACATCGACATCACAGCTATGTACGACGAATTGGTTGCCAATCCCAATATCACAAAAACTAAGATTAATGCGCGTGAGTTAGAAACTGAAATTTCTAAACTCCAACAAGAATCTGGTTACCCATATATCGTCAATGTTGATACAGCTAACAGACATAATCCAATTGATGGTAAAATTGTCATGTCCAACCTTTGTTCTGAGATTCTCCAAGTTCAAACACCAAGTGAACTGAACGATGCACAAGAATTTGTGAAACTTGGTACAGACATTTCATGTAACCTTGGATCTACTAACATCCTTAACATGATGACATCGCCTGACTTTGGACGTTCTATCAAGGCTATGACGAGAGCACTTACTTTTGTTACAGATAGCTCTAGCATCGAAGCTGTACCATCTATAAAAAATGGTAACCAACAAGCTCATACCTTTGGTTTAGGTGCCATGGGGCTCCATTCTTACCTTGCTAAAAACCACATTGAATACGGTAGCCCTGAATCTGTTGAATTCACTAATATCTACTTCATGCTTATGAACTACTGGACTTTGGTTGAATCTAACAATATTGCCCGTGAACGTCAAGAAACCTTTGTTGGTTTTGAAAAATCCAAATATGCCGATGGTTCTTACTTTGATAAATACGTTACAGGACAGTATGTTCCTAAATCTGACCGTGTTAAGGAACTGTTCGATGGCCACTTCATTCCGCAAGCAAAAGATTGGGAAGAGCTTCGTGAGTTAGTTAAGAAAGATGGTCTCTATCATCAAAACCGCTTGGCAGTTGCACCAAATGGATCAATTTCTTATATTAACGACTGTTCTGCTTCTATCCACCCAATCACACAACGTATTGAAGAACGTCAAGAGAAGAAAATTGGTAAAATCTACTATCCAGCTAACGGACTCTCAACAGACACTATTCCTTTCTACACTTCAGCTTACGACATGGATATGCGTAAAGTGATTGATGTCTATGCTGCTGCTACTGAACATGTGGACCAAGGTTTGTCATTAACACTTTTCTTGCGTAGTGAACTACCAAAAGAAATTTACGAATGGAAAACAGAAAATAAACAAACAACTCGTGACCTTTCTATCCTTCGTAACTATGCCTTTAACAAAGGTATCAAGTCAATTTACTACATTCGTACTTATACAGACGACGGTGAGGAAGTTGGCTCTAACCAGTGTGAAAGTTGTGTTATCTAACACTCTAAAAAATCACTGTTCTTATTCATAAAGGGCATTAAAAAGGTCGGTTCGCCGACTTTTTTAATAGATAAACTCAAAAAGCTATGTCATGATTTTGAATTATGATAAAATAGAAACGATATCAATAAAGAAAGAGGTTTCTAATGGAAACTTACTATAAAGCCATTAACTGGAATGAAATCGAAGATGCGATTGATAAATCTACCTGGGAAAAATTGACTGAACAATTCTGGTTAGATACACGTATTCCACTTTCAAATGACCTTGATGATTGGCGTAGACTTTCAGCTGAAGAAAAAGATTTGGTCGGAAAAGTCTTCGGTGGCTTGACCTTACTAGATACTATGCAATCACAAACAGGTGTTGAAGCTATTCGTGCCGATGTTCGTACACCCCATGAAGAAGCTGTTTTGAACAACATTCAGTTCATGGAATCTGTTCACGCAAAATCCTACTCTTCTATTTTCTCAACTTTGAACACTAAATCTGAAATTGAAGATATTTTCGAGTGGACCAATAGTAACGAATACTTGCAGACCAAAGCAAAAATCATAAACGACATCTATGAGAATGGAACACCACTTCAGAAAAAGGTTGCATCAACTTTTCTTGAAACCTTCCTTTTCTACTCAGGCTTCTTCACACCTCTATATTATCTGGGTAATAATAAGCTTGCCAATGTCGCTGAAATCATTAAATTGATTATCCGTGACGAATCTGTTCACGGAACCTATATTGGCTATAAATTTCAACTTGGATTCAATGAATTACCTGAAGAAGAGCAAGAAAGCTTCCGTGAATGGATGTATGACCTTCTCTATGAATTGTATGAAAATGAAGAGCTCTATACCAAGTCTCTCTATGATGGTGTTGGGTGGACTGAAGAAGTCATGACTTTCCTTCGTTACAACGCCAACAAGGCCCTCATGAACTTAGGACAAGATCCACTTTTCCCAGATAGTGCAAACGATGTTAACCCAATCGTTATGAATGGTATTTCTACAGGAACTTCCAACCACGACTTCTTCTCTCAAGTTGGTAATGGTTACCTTCTAGGTACTGTGGAAGCTATGCAAGACGATGATTATAACTACGGACTATAAGAAAAAACTAGCTGAGCTAGTTTTTTCTTGTCTTCAATACTATATTCGAAAAACAAATAGAAAAAGAGTTCAATCTGAACTCTTTTTAGCTTATTTTGCTTTAACTTCAAAGCCTTCTGCTACACCTTCAGCAAAGTTTTCTTCAACAATGCTAGCACAGTAATCACAGATTGTTGCATTATAGCTACGTTCCTTGGTAGTTGGATCAATACGACGACAACGATCACAAACTTCACCTGAAGCACGTTCTACAGTGAAGGCAACATTTTCAAAGCTCACAGCTGATTCAGGAGCATCTCCTTCAGCAATAGTCAATGCTGAAACAATCAAAAGTTGAGCAAGATTTGTATTCAAACCTTCAAGAAGTTCTTTAACTTCAGCATCGGGATAAATAGTCAAATGAGCTTCTAGTGATTTACCGATAACCTTCTCATTACGAGCTTCTTCCAAAGCTTTTTGAGCTTGACCACGGAAATCCATGAATGCTTTCCATTTTTCAAGGATTGCTTCTTGATTTTCGAAAGCTTCTGCTTCTGGCAACTCTGACAATTGAACAAACTCTTCAGTTTCAAATTCAAGATATGACCAGATTTCTTCAGCAGTGTGAGGAAGAATTGGAGTCAAGAGTTTTGTGATCTTAACAAGAATATCGTAGAAGACTGTTTGCATTTGACGACGTTCAAGAGAATCTGCACTCTCAATGTAAACCACATCTTTAGCAAAATCAAGATAGAAAGCTGACAACTCTACATTAATAAAGTTAACCAAAGCTTTGTAGATAGTCAAGAACTCAAAGTTTGCATAAGCGTCACGAATGGTCTTAACCAATTGGTTGAATCGGATAGTCATGTACTGATCCACAGATCGCAATTCTTCAAAGGCCACAGCATCAGTTGTTGGATTGAAGTCTGATGTATTAGCAATCAAGAAACGGAGCGTGTTACGGATTTTACGGTAAGATTCAGATACTTGGCTAAGGATATCCATTGAGATACGGACATCATTGGTCGTATCAACACTTGTTACCCAAAGACGGAGAATTTCTGCACCAAATTGCTTTTCAACATCACTAGGAGCAATCGTATTTCCAAGTGATTTAGACATCTTTTCACCCTTACCATCGAGGGCAAAACCTTGAGACAAGAGTTGTTTATATGGTGCGACACCATGATTGGCAACTGATGTGATAAGTGATGAGTTAAACCAACCACGGTATTGGTCAGAACCTTCAAGATAAAGGTCAGCTGGATAAGTCAATTCAGGTCGATTAACGACAACACCATTCCATGATGAACCTGAGTCAAACCACACATCCATAATATCATTTTCTTTAGTGAACTCACCGTTTGGTGAACCAGGATGTGTGAAACCTTCTGGAAGAAGATCTTTAGCATCACGTTCCCACCAAATAACCGATCCATGCTCTTCAAAAAGTTTAGCCACATGTTCAATCGTTTCCTCAGTCATGATTGGTGTCTTATCTTCAGCATAGAAGATTGGGAGTGGAACACCCCAAGCACGTTGACGAGATATGACCCAGTCTCCACGGTCACGAATCATGTTGTAAAGACGAACTTTACCCCATTCTGAATGGAATTTAACTTTTTCAATTTCATCCAAAATTTCTTGACGGAATTTAGATACAGATGCAAACCATTGAGGGACTGCACGCCAGATAATTGGTTTTTTGGTACGCCAGTCAAATGGGTATGAGTGAGAGATTTCTTCTTTGGCAAGAAGGAGATCACCAAGTTTATCAATGACTGTTGGTACAACTTTATCATAGAACTGACCTGCAAAATCAGGACCTGCATTTTCCATCATGATACCACGTTCATTGACCGTTACAGCAACTTCTAAGCCATTGGCAACACCTACGTTATAGTCATCTTCACCAAAACCGGGCGCTGTATGGACGATACCAGTACCAGAATCCAGTGTAACGTGATCACCAAGGATAACCAATTCATCAACTTCTGAGTCCCATGGGTGTTCGGTTACAATTTGATCCAATTCTTTCCCTTGGTAAGTTGCAAGTACTTCAACATCTTGCCAACCAAATTTTTCAGAAAGACTTGGCAATAGCTCAGAAGCCACAACATATTTACGGTCAGATCCAGCGGACTTAACAACTACATAATCAAAATCAGCTCCCATTGTCAAGCCTCGAGACGCTGTAATAGTGAATGGTGTAGTTGTCCATACAACGATATAGGTATCGGTATCCAATACGCCTTTACCATCCTTAACTTTATTAGCATAGTAAAGAGATGTAGAAACTAAATCATGGTATTCGATTTCTGCTTCAGCAAGCGCTGATTCTGATGACCATGACCAGTAAACTGGTTTCGCACCTTGGTAGATGTAACCTTTTTTAGCCATCTCACCGAAGACACGAATTTGTGCAGCTTCATAGTCAGGTGTCAAAGTTACATATGGGTTATCCCAATCAGCTGAGACACCAAGTCGTTTGAAATCTTCACGTTGCTTGTCAACTTGTGAAAGCGCATAGTCACGACACATTTTAAGGTATTCAGAGCGTTCGATTTCTTTACGTTTCACACCTTTTTTAGCCAAAACCTGTTCGATTGGAAGCCCATGAGTATCCCATCCAGGAATATAAGGTGCATAGAAACCAGACATTGATTTAGAACGAACGATAATATCCTTGGAAATTTTATTCATGGCATGTCCAACGTGAATATTACCATTGGCATACGGAGGGCCATCATGAAGGGTGAAGTGCGATTTTCCTTGGTTCAATTCTTGACGACGTTGATACATATTAGCATCTTCCCACTCTTTTTGCCAGAGAGGTTCTTTATTAGGAAGTCCAGCACGCATAGGAAAAGCTGTCTTACCAAGATTTAGGGTTTCTTTAAGTTTCATTCTATCTCCTCTTCAATATAATTTACAAAATAAAAAGAGCCTTCATCAAAAAGGACGAAAGCTCGTGGTACCACCTTTGTTTAGAGCAAATATAAAATTGCTCCCTCATATGTCCGTAAGGAGGACCATCCTTCTAACTTACTTGATTCAGTCAGAACCAAAGAAAATGATAACCGGCCAAATAGGGAATGTGGGACTCACACCATCTCCCACTCGCTGAAAATATACTTGGTAAGTTTTATTTTTCTTATTCGCCAATATTCAATTTAAAAGTTTGTGTTTCGTTAAGGTTTACTTCACCTGTTGTTTCAGGTTGAAAATCAAAATCTTCATCTACTGGTGCAGAAGTTGGAAAGTCTGCTGCTTCGCTATCGAAAGAATCTGAGTTACCTAAATCAACTGGGGTCGAAACAGTTTCATTAGTTTCTTCAAATTCTTGATTAGAGAAATCTTCGACTTTCTTGTTACTTTCAGCAACACGACGTTGAAGTTCAGCCATTTCATCAGGAGTAAATTGACGCGTTGCATCAAATGAAGCTGCATCATTTGAATCTGGGACATGTTCGTCCAAAACTTTTTCAACAACTTCTTTAAAGGCAGCATCTGAGTTTTGAAGATAAATAGCTGTTGGTTGCAACAATTCACCCCACTCTGGAGCACTTGCTAAGCTAAGTTGACCTTCAACTGCAGCCAAAAGACGTTGATGGAAAACACGACTTTGACGTTTAAGCTCTTCTGTCTCAATAGCAACACGTTTCGCTTCATCAGTAGCATCACGAAGAATTTCAGATGCTTTAGATTTAGCTTCTTCAACCAAATGCGTTGCATTGAAGTTAGCTTTATTAATCAAGTTAGCTGATTCGTCAGCTGCTGAAGCTTTAACTTTTTCAGCTGTTTCTTGAGCCAAGATAACTGATTGGCTTAGTGATTCTTTCATTTCATCAAAATAAGCCAATTTTTCTTCAAGCTCTTTTACACGAGAAGCAAGCTCACGATTATCACGAACTAAATCTTCATAATCATCAACGATAATATCAAGAAATTCATCTACTTCTTGTTCATTGTATCCACGAAATTTAGTTGTAAACTGTTTATCTTTAATATCAAGTGCTGTGATTGCCATTACAGGCCTCCTTTATTTTTTTACCATTTCTTCAAGCTCTTTTACACGAGCAGCAAGTTCACGATTTTCATGAACTAATTCTTCATAACCATCTACGATAATATCAAGAAATTCATCTACTTCTTCTTGATTGTAGCCACGAAATTTAGTTGTAAACTGTTTTTCGATAATCTCAAGTACTGTAATTGCCATTACAGATCCCCTCTATTTACATTACCATCTCTGATGATTTTAAATTAAATACCTACTTTTTTCTTCGTCTCAACATGCTATTAATAGTGACTTTAGCTTTACCAGATTTTGAAAATCCTTCTTGTTCGGCCAATCGAAATCGACCGAAACCCCGAACCGAAATCATATCACCAATAGTAATCAACTGGTCAGCCTTCTCAACTTGTCTATAATTTAATTTGACTTTACCAGATGAAATCAGCTTCAAGGCCCTAGAGCGTGATAAATTTAACACGGTTGCTAACACATTGTCAAGACGCATGCTAGAAAGTAAAACAAAAGAATGTGAGTAGTTTTCTTGATTTGTAATCCAATTCCCTTCACTAACATCCTTAAGTGTAACGGAAACATTACCAATCTTTTTGATAGTCATTATAGCATAGTTTGCTAGGTGAGATGCTATCGAAAATTGAATACGTCCATCGTCATTGATAATGATGTCACCAAATACTTGTCGTTCAAGTCCAAGTTGATTAATCAAAGTCCCCAAAACTTTTGGATGAGTCAAGGTGTTAAACTGTCTTGCATAAGAAACCTCTAACCGCTTAATCTCAAAGTCATCATCAGAGAGCTCATAATAATCCGGAGCTATAATAACTCTTCTATACTCCTCCGTCTCAAGATTTGAACTTACAAAGAATTTTAAATGATAGTAATTTGCTAAATCTTCAACAATTTGAATCTCACGGGGATTTAAGAAATCAGTCAAATAAGGACTATACCTATCTTCAACCAATTGGCAAAATCCCCTAACCTTTTCTAAAAAAGGACGTTCATCTAACGAATAATGCTGTTCAATATTTTTATTTTCTGACATCAGAATAGAATATTCCTAAGAATAGTGAGAGAAAAATTCAACAAAAGAACGATTACGATGATTGAAAAGTCAACACCAGCAAAGACCAAATTCAGACGACGAAATGGCGCAAGAATCGGATTAACAATTTGTCTAATGATTCTTCCAAGGCTAGTGTCATAGGCTCCTGGAAACCAAGATAACAAAGCGTAGACAACAAGAAGTATCTCTGCAACGTTAACGACACGTGCCCAAATAACATATAGTAATATAGACATTGCTTAACGTCTCTTCATATCAAAGTCAAAGTTGGCTTCTTGATTACCGTGTGCCAAGCCAATCTCTTCAATGTCAACAACGACATTGATTGGTGTAAGCAAGTACATTGAAGAGCCAACTTTTTGAAGATTCCCGGTAAGTACTTTACTTGCACCATCAATGAAATCAAGACAACGACGAGCTTGTGCCTCTAACATATACTGAAAATCAATCAAAACACATTCATTTTCGATCAAAAGTTCTACAATTTCCTGAGCATCTTCATATTTCTTAGGATATTTAATTGCAATTGTTGTTTTTGTTGTACTCATTTGATGTGGTCCCTGATTTGCTTGTGAACGACTCAAAGGTAAACTACGAAGAACTTGTGTCTCCTGCAAGTCTGCGTTAACATGTTGACGACGAGGAGGAACTGTTGCCTGTGAACGCTCAGGTTGACGTTGCTGACGAGGTTGTGTCTGCACTGGTCTCTGCACTTTTACAGGACGTTTTTTCTCTTCTTCTTTTGCAGCATCTTCATAATCGGTTACTTCGTCGGTATCAAAATATGAAACAATTTTATCAATTGTGTCTTTTAATGCCATAAGGTTAATCTCCGTTCTCTTTAAAGAATGCACTGCCGATTCTGACAAAGGTTGATCCATTTTGAATTGCCTCATCAAAATCTCGACTCATCCCCATGCTTAATTGATCACAAGGAACATTCTTTATTTTTTTCTCTTGAATTGATTTTCTAAGTTCATTTGTCTGTGAGAAAATCTCATCAAGTTCTTGATTATCTGCATCAATTGGTGCCATTGTCATTAGTCCAACAATACAAATGTTATCAAGATTTTTAATTTGGTCTAGAACTGTATCAAGTTCTTCAGGCGAAAAACCATGTTTTGATTCCTCACCTGAAACGTTAACTTGAAGGAAACATTTAATCGTATGATTGGCACGCTTTTGAATTTCCTCTGCTAATTTTACAGAATCCAAGGCGTGAAAATAATCAACTAAATTAATAACATCCTTTACTTTTCGACGCTGTAAGGTACCGATAAGGTGCCAGGTCAAATCATAATTGTTTAAAGCTTGATACTTATCTAAGAATTTATCCACGCGATTTTCAGCAATGTGTTTAATTCCTGTTTTAACCAATTCTTCAGCAATATCACTAGAGACATATTTGGTTACGGCAATAATATTGACTTCATCACTAGAGCGATTAGCCTTCTCACAAGCTGCCTTTACCGCTTGATAAACATTATTTTTATTTTCTTCTATAGTCATTATTAACGATTTTTAAAGAATGGTGGTGTTTCCAACTCATCATCATCCTCAACTTCACTTGAAAATGTAGACATAGTCAACTGACTATCTAATTGGCCAGTTTCAGGACGTGAGATATTATCACGTCTTAAGTCCCAGTTTCCAAAAGCAGACTGCTCTTGTTGAGATGCTGCCGCTGCAGGACGAACCCCTGCTTGAGGCATTGAAGGTGTTTCATTATAGTCAAAATTTGGTTGACGTTCAAATGAAGGTTGAGAAACTGGACGTTGTTCTTCTTGAATTGCTTGCTGAACAGGTGCTGCTGGTTGTGACGGTACTGATGTCACTTTGCGAGGTTGAGCTTTCACTCCCGCTACTTTATCAGCACGATCTTGACGAACTCCTGTAGCAACAACAGTTACGCGAATCTCATCTTTCAATGTATCATCAATTGATGTACCCAACCAAATGTTAACACCGTTACCAGCTGCTTGGCCAACAATTTCAGAAGCTTCTTCAGCCTCTGTAAGAGTCATATCAAGACCACCAGTTACGTTAACAATTACGTCTTCTGCACCATCAATAGTAGTTTCAAGAAGTGGCGAGAAGATTGCTTTGCGTGCAGCTTCAACAATACGTTCCTCACCAGAACCAATACCAATACCCATAAGCGCATTACCTTTGTTTGCCATAACTGTTTTCACATCAGCAAAGTCGAGGTTAATCAAGCCTGGATTAGTGATAAGATCCGTAATACCTTGGACACCTTGGCGGAGAACATTATCTGCTTCGCTAAGGGCTTCAAGAAGTGGAGTTTTCTTATCAACAATTTCAAGAAGATTGTTGTTTGAGATAATAAGAAGTGTATCAACTTGCTCACGCAACTCTTGAATACCTTCAACCGCATAAGCACCACGTTTGTTACCTTCAAATCCGAACGGACGTGTTACAACTGCAACTGTCAATGCACCTAAGCTTTTGGCAATACGTGCAATTACTGGAGCTGCTCCTGTACCAGAACCTCCACCCATACCGGCAGTGATAAATACCATGTCAGATCCTGTAAGTGCTTCTGTAAGTGTTTCTTCACTTTCTTCAGCCGCCTTACGACCAACTTCAGGTTGACCTCCGGCACCAAGTCCACGGGTCAATTTAGGGCCCAATTGGATAACTGTTTCTGCTTTTGAAGAGCTGAGCGCTTGAATATCAGTATTAGCTGCGATAAATTCAACACCAGAAAGACCTTCTTCAATCATTCGGTTGATGGCGTTTCCGCCACCTCCACCGACACCGATAACTTTAATGACAGCACCTTGAACAGATGCGCTATCAAATGAAAAACTCATTTTATTTCCTCGCTTTTTCTAGATTAAATTAATCGAACATACTACCAAAGATACCACGAACACGATCTCCAAGTTTTTGTTTTGGTTCATGATTTCCTTCTTCAACTGGCAAAGGCACTTCGATTGTATTCTCAACTGGAATAGGGTTAGGTTGTGGAGCCACTCGTGGCGCTGGTGATGGTGCTGGAGTTCTGTCAAAACTCAATGCAGGAGCCTCATTGTCGATAGGTTTACGACGGAGATACTCTTCACCAGATACTGCTCGTTGAGCAATAATATCAACTTCTGTAAGAAGGCCAACATACTCAACAAGACTAATCACATTTGCAAACATCGGATTACGAATGCCTACTTGATTTGGTACGTAAAGTTTGACATTTGTCTCAAAAAGCTCTTGAGCAACTTCAACTACACCAGGCATAATAGCTGTACCACCTACAAGGACGATACCACCAGGTAAATCAAGTAGACGACCACGAGTCAAATCTTGTTTCACTCTGTCCAAGATATGTTTCACACGAGCTGAGATAATTTCAGCAAGGTATTTTTCAGTGATTTCAACAGGTGAATTTTCACCTACAACTTCAACTTGAACAGTTTCAGATTCACTTGCTTCGTCAATATCAGCATTACCAAAATTAAACTTAAGCGCTTCTGCAATCTGCATGGAAGTCTTCAAAACCTTTGAAATATCCTTTGTGATGTATTCGCCACCTTCAGAATAAATATTGGTAAACTGAAGTTCTTGCGCACGCATACTTGCAACGGTAGTTTGACCGCCACCCAAATCAATGACTGTAGCACCAAACTCACGTTCACCTTCATTTAAGACCGCACGTGTCATCGCAAGAGGTGAGATAATAATATTCTCAACCTTAATACCTGCACGTTCAACCGTCTTTCGAAGATTGTGAAGGATTGTTGTTGGTCCTGTATAAATGAGACCCCTCATTTCAAGACGAATTCCCATCATTCCACGAGGATCACGAATTCCTTGGAAGCCATCAACGATAAACTCTTCAGGAACTAGCGAAATAACCTCACGCTCAGGTGTAATGCTCTTAGTCAAGGCTGAGCGAACAACACTTTCAACATCTTCATCTTTGATTTCTTTTGATTCACTTGTTACAGGAATCATCCCTTGGGTAGGCTCAATTTGAAGAAGATTAGCTGGAAGCCCAACATTAACTTGCTCAATAACAATACCAGCTTTTTCTTCTGCTTGTTCAATAGCTGTTTTGATGGATTTCGCTGCAGCGTCAATGTCAACAATGATACCATCTTTCACACCAGAACTCTTAACATTACTTACTCCGATGACATTCATTGATCCATCAATAAATTCAGCAACAAGAACCTTAATCGAGCTAGTTCCTATATCTAATCCTGTAAAAAAGCCATCTCTAGCCATTCACTCGACCTCTCAATCTTTCCATTCAATATCTTTGTAAACTGTATAAAAACAGAATTATTCGGATACTATTGTACCATAAAAAAACGTAAAATGTCAGCATTTTACGTTTTTTATTATTCAATATTAACCCTGAGCTAGGGAAGTTTGATGTGAGTTTTCTTGCCCTACTGCAGGAATACTTTCTCCTTGGTCACTTGAACTTTCGGTATTAGTATCCTCTCCAGAACTTTGTACAGACGATTCTGACTCTTGCCCTTCTTCAGAAGTAGCACTGGTTTCTTTACTATCAGTCTTGTCTTTATCTTTCTTTTTATCCTTATCGGATTTTTCAGATTTTGATGCTTCAACTTCCGGAGTCGTCGTATAAATACCAACTTCCATATCAACAATAGTCCCATCTGAAAGATGTTTTTTAATTTTTTGGTAATATGGTAACTTGGTTGTTAATTGAGATAGTGGGACACGGATGGTATTGCCATCATACAACTCAATAGTCAACAAATCTGAAGTTGCCTTGGTAGGCGTTAAATTAATAATCTGAATGTTATTTTTGATTTTAGCATCCAGTTGATTTAGCTCTTTTACAAGTTCTTCAATTTTCTTGTCATCATCTATTTTTAAAGTAATAAATTTATCTGGAAGATTTCCTGTTGAAACCGTTCCACCAGTTTTACCACTCTCGAGAATTGACATATAACCATTGCCAGTTTGACGATAAGCCACTATCGGGTATTCTTTTACTGCAATGTTAAATTGATTTGGAAAGTCATAGGTCACATTCGCTTTTTTAATCCAGACATTTGTTTTTTCAACAGTTCTCGCAACTTTGTTCTGATTTAAAAAGACATAACTAATATAATCTGTATCAAGAATACCACTTGCCACTTTCACATCTTCTGGCAAAGCATTTTTTGTTCCTGAGACAGTGATAATCTTTTGCTTAGACCAAGGCGAGATATAGAAGAGTGAAAACACAATTAAAATAGCAGCTGAGAAGACAATGAGACCAGCAAGATTTTGTTGTGCAATAGGAATGTTACTGCTTGATTTCAACTTATTCTTTTTTTTCTTCTTGGCCTTTTTTTTCTTTTTAACCTTCTTCTTTTCCGGTACCTTGTTTTCGATTGGAGTATTCTCTTTCTCTATACCTTCAGAATCTTCGCTCTCTTTTTTTCTTAAAAATTCCAAGTTTCGCTTCTGCCACTCCGTCAGAACTTGTTTTTCTTGTGAATTTTGTTCCTTTTTTGCCATGAAATTCCTTTATTTATTTGAAATACTAGTTACTAATAGGTGGTAAAAATCATCAGGAGATGTGATTTCCTCAGATTTTGCCATAGCTTCTTTGTAAGTCTTTGCATTTTCAACAAGTTGTTCTAGCTCATCATTCAAAGTTGCCCAACTTAAATCAGGTTCCTGTAATTGGCGGGCATAACCTTTTCGTTCAAAATAAGCAGCATTTTCAAGTTGATCTCCACGGCTAGCTTCTTTCCCCAAAGGAATGATTACATGCAGTTTTTTCATCGCCAATAATTCAAAAATGGTATTTGAACCACCCCGAGTTACTACTAAATCAGCCAAATCCATAAGAGGTTGGTACAAATCTGTTACATAATCAATTCGGTATAGATGAGGTTGTAAGGTATTTAATGAAGAATCACCAGAAATATTAATGACATTGTAGTGTTCAGTCAGTTGTGGAGTATTGCTAATAAAATCATTAAAAACCTTTGCACCAGCTGATCCACCGATAAAAAGAACGGTTTTCAAATTGGCATCAAACTGTTTCTTAATATTATCGAGGATATCTTTTTGTCCTGTTTGTGCCACACCAACCTTAGTAATAGCGCCAACATGTTTTGTCTTTGTCAAAGCTTTTGGTTGCTCAAAAGTCGTAAACATCGTAGTCGCAAACTTGTAGGCAATTTTATTGGCTAACCCCATAGAAAGATCAGACTCATGCACATAAACAGGAACTCCTAATAATTTAGAAGCAATCACTGGCGGTACAGAGACAAATCCGCCCTTAGAAAAAAGTGCTTGTGGCCGAATCTTTGCAATAATCGCAATAGATTGAAGGATTCCCCAACCAACTTTAAAAACGTCAAGCATGTTTTGCCATGAAAAATATCGACGTAACTTCCCTGTAGCAATACTGTGGAAGGTAACATCTAAACCAGATTTAGAGATTTGTTCATGTTCGATGCCATGCTTATCACCAATATAGTGAACCTCCCATCCATCTTTGATGAACTTTGGAATTAAGATAAGATTTAGGGTCACATGTCCAACTGTTCCACCACCGGTAAAAACAATCTTTTTCGATTTTGCCATAGCTTATCCCTTCAATTGCTCAACCGTTGCGATAAATTCATCACCACGCACTTCAAAATTCTTGTACATATCCCAGCTGGCGTTAGCAGGACTCAATAAAACAACATCTCCTGCATTGGCTTGATCAAAAGCAATACGTGTCGCATCAGCTACATCTTTAGCATCAAGATAAGATACACCTGCTTTCTCAGCGGCACGTTTGACACGAGGAGCGGATTCTCCCAAAATAATCATTTTCTTGACTCCTGTAATATCAGGAACGAGTTCATCAAATTCATTACCACGATCTAAACCACCAGCAATCAAAATGACTTTACTATTATCAAATCCAGAAAGTGCTTTTTGAGTCGCCAAAATGTTTGTTGACTTACTATCATTATAGAATTTCACGTCGTTAATGGTATCAACGAATTGAAGACGATGCTTAACTCCTCCAAAACTTGCTAAAGTTTCTTTGATAGCCTGGTTTGAAACACCTGACAGCTTAGAAACCGCAATTGTAGCCAAAGCATTTTCAACATTGTGACTACCAGGAACACCAATCTCATCGGCTTGCATAATCAACTCACCTTTATAGTAAAGACCCCCGTTTTCAAGATAGGCTCCATCTACTTTTTCCACAGTTGAGAATGGAACGACTTGTGCTTTCGTCTTAGTAGCCAACTCCTTAGCAAGATCTTGGTTAAAGTTCAAAATAATGAAATCATCTGAGGTCATTCGATTTTGAATATTCCATTTGGCTGCCACATATGCTTCAAAACTACCGTGATAATCAATATGTGTTGGCATCAAATTGGTAATAACCGCAATGTGGGGATGGAAACTGTTAATTCCCATCAATTGGAAAGAAGACAATTCCATAACTAAGGTGTCTTGAGCGGTCACTGATTGGGCAACTTCTGATGCAGGGAAGCCGATATTTCCTGACAAGACGCCAGACTTACCACCATGATTTAGGACATCAGCAATCATAGTTGTCGTTGTCGTCTTACCGTTTGAGCCAGTTATACCAATAATCGGTGCTTCTGACACTAGGTAAGCCAATTCAACTTCAGTCCAGACTGGAATTCCTTTTTCAAGTGCACGGGCTACCATTGGATTGTCGTAACGAATCCCAGGATTCTTGACCATTAGTTCAAAATTTTCATCCAAAAGCTCAAGAGGATGTCCACCACAAACAACCTTAATTCCTTCTTCAAGAAGAGCCTGAGCCGAAGGGTTTTCCTCAAAAGGTTTTCCGTCATTAACAGTGACGATAGCTCCCAACTTAGCCAAGAGACGAGCAGCTGCTTCACCAGATTTTGCCAAGCCAAGGACCAAAACTTTTTTATTTTCAAATTGTGTTATTGATTTCATAATTCGTCCATTCTCTCAAATTGTATCATAACCATTTTACCTTTTATCCCAACCTATTTCAAGAAGTTACCTCTTCTAAGTACAGAAAAAAGCCAACCTGAATGATTGACTTTTTAAGGTTCATGGTACTTAATTTTCTTTTTGTTCAGTTTTTTCATGATTTAGCTCTGACATGGAAAAGAAATCTTTTAAGGTAAAATAACTCAATACAAGCATTCCCACCGTGACAAAAAACTCACCAGGTAAACTAAAAAATTTGATGATTGATAACACTGCTAAAAGTAATAGCAATGCTGAGGTAACCATGACAAAGAGGAGATTCATGGTGTTTTTTACCGACTTGGGTGCAATAAAGAAATAAAATGACGAAATCAATATAGCAACAATCAGATAAAACATCCCTTCTCCTCCCTATAAATTATTCAGCTTCTGCTGCTTTCTTCTTACGTTTGTTAGCTTTATCACGCTCTGCTTTATTCAAAATTTGTTTACGCAAGCGGATAGATTCAGGTGTTACTTCCATGTACTCATCATCATCCAAGAATTCAAGGGATTCTTCAAGTGTCAAGATACGTGGAGTCTTGATTACGGCTGTTTGGTCCTTCGTAGCTGAACGAACATTTGTCATTTGTTTTGCTGTAGTGATATTAACACCAAGGTCATTTTCACGAGCATTTTCACCGACAATCATACCTTCATATACTTCTGTACCTGGGTTAACAAAGATTGTACCACGCTCTTCAATACGCATAATTGAATAAGTTGTCGCCTTACCTGTATCAATAGAAACAAGGGCACCACGGTGACGTCCACCGATTTCTCCCGCTACAACTGGCATGTATTGGTCAAAGGTATGGTTCATGATACCGTAACCACGTGTCATAGACAAGAATTCAGTAGAGAATCCGATAAGACCACGTGCTGGTACAAGGAAAATAATACGTGTTTGACCATTACCAACCATTTGCATATCAAGCATATCACCTTTACGTTCTGAAAGGGCTTGAATAATAGAACCTTGGTACTCTTCAGGAGTATCAATTTGAACACGTTCAAATGGTTCGCATTTTACACCATCAATTTCTTTAATGATTACCTCTGGACGAGATACTTGAAGTTCATATCCTTCACGACGCATTGTTTCAATAAGAATTGACAAGTGCAATTCACCACGACCTGAAACCGTCCATTTATCAGGTGAATCAGTCGGATCTACACGAAGAGAAACGTCCGTTTGCAATTCTGCCAAAAGACGTTCTTCAACCTTACGTGATGTTACGTGTTTACCTTCACGACCGGCAAATGGTGAGTTGTTGGCCAAGAAAGTCATTTGAAGAGTTGGTTCATCAATACGAAGTACTGGCAATGGTTCAACAGCATCTGTTGGTGTGATTGTTTCACCAACGAAGATGTCTTCCATACCTGAGATGGCAATCAAGTCACCAGCTTTAGCTTCATCAATTTCACGACGCTCCAAACCAAAGAAACCAAAAAGTTTCGTAACACGGAAGTTTTTAGTTGTTCCGTCAAGTTTTGAAAGAGTAACTTGGTCACCAACTTTTACAGTTCCACGGAAGACACGTCCAATACCAATACGTCCAACAAAGTCGTTGTAGTCAAGAAGTGACACTTGAAATTGAAGTGGCTCATCTGAGTTATCTACAGGAGCTGGGATGTGATCAATAATCGTGTCAAAGATTGGAGCCATAGTGTGCTCTTGATCAGCAGGATTATCTGACAATGATGATGTACCATTAATCGCTGATGCATATACAACTGGGAATTCCAACTGATCATCATCGGCGCCAAGTTCGATGAAGAGTTCTAGGACTTCATCAACAACTTCTTCAGGGCGAGCTGATGGTTTATCAATCTTGTTAACAACAACAATTGGTGTCAAATTTTGCTCAAGCGCTTTTTTCAACACAAAACGTGTTTGAGGCATAGTTCCTTCGTAGGCATCAACAACAAGGACAACCCCATCAACCATTTTCATGATACGTTCAACTTCTCCACCAAAGTCTGCGTGCCCCGGTGTGTCCATGATATTGATACGAGTACCTTTGTAAGCAACGGCTGTATTCTTAGCAAGGATAGTAATACCACGTTCTTTTTCAAGATCGTTAGAGTCCATTGCACGCTCATCAAGTTCCTTACGTTCATCAAGGGTATGTGATTGTTTCAACAATTCATCTACAAGTGTTGTTTTCCCGTGGTCAACGTGCGCAATAATGGCAACGTTACGGATGTCTTCTCTATATTTAGTCATTTTTTCCTCTTTAATTTTTATTTCAACTTTTCAAGTATACCACAATTTTAAGAAAATGGCAGAACCCAGACCAATTGTAAACGTTTTTCAATAAGAAAAAGGTGTAATAAGACCCCAGTTGGTCAGATACACCTTTTCGCATTATTTTTGAATTGTAAGAGCCAGACTTGCAGCTCCAATGATACCAGCATCATTACCAAGCTCAGCCAATTTCACTTTTGTTGTACGACGTACTTGTGGGAAAGCATAACGTACAAAATAGCTTTCTACTCTACTACGTAAGAATTCTCCAGCAGCTGAAACACCACCACCGATAACTACAGAATCAGGGTTAAGGATGTTTGAAATGTTTGCTGTGGCAAGTCCAAGGTATTCTGACACCTTGTCAACAATGCTATCTGCGAATTTATCTCCCTCAGCAGCAGCCATAAAGATATCTTTACTTGTTACTTGTTCACCATTATCTACAGCAGCCTTAATGGCTGAATCGCCTTCATATTCCTCGGCCATATGACGTGCCAAACGAACCACACCAGTTGCTGAGGCTACAGTTTCTAAACAACCATTATTGCCACATGTACATTCAAAACCTGTTTCAGGCTCAACGATAATATGACCGATTTCGCCACCGGCACCAGCAACACCATGAATCAAATTACCATCAGCGATAACACCGCCACCTACACCTGTTCCAAGTGTTACAAAAACAACATCTGGATTGTTGGCACCAGCACCAACCCATCGTTCACCTAAGGCAGCCACATTTGCATCATTATCAATAGCGAATGGAATACCTAATTCTTTTTCAATGACAGATCCAACTTCTTGAGTATCTGCCCAGTTTAGGTTGAAGGCACCTGTTACTGTTTTATTTTTACGGTCAACAGCACCTGGAGAGCCCATTCCAATTCCAATGAAGTCGTCTGCAGTGAGTCCGTACATTGTCAAACGGTGTTTCAAGGACTCAATAATATTTGGAACGATGTGACGTCCATCTTCAAGCGTATTTGTTTCAATAGCCCATTTTTCCTGAACGCTACCTTCTGCAGTCAAAATACCAAATTTGACAGTTGTTCCACCAAGGTCAATACCCAAGAGTTTTTTGCTCATTTTCTTTCTCCATTTCAATGCGATGCTCATGTCGTAAAATCATTTCAGCAGATAGATAATTGTCTTTATCAATTAAGCCATTCTGGTAAAGAGCCTCTAACTCAATTTTCATCATCTCAATATCATAAAGTCTTTTACCTAGATAAACTATTATGCCAAATTGCTTCAACAACTGTTGAACATCATATAAAGTTCTCATAGCAATATTTTAGCAAAAAGCTTCAGTCATGACAAGAGACTATTGAAAACCTTTACAAATTATCAATGCAAAATTTAAAACCCAAGCCGATAAGACTCAGGTTTTAATCTATTGGCAATTCGGGCAAATGCCATGGAAAATCATCTGTTCTCGAGTGATACGGAATCCTGTCTGCGATTCAACTTCTTCCTTGAAAGAAGGAATTGGCAAGTCTAAGTCAGTGATATGACCACATTTTTCACAAACAATATTCAAATGATCATGTCCCATAAAATCATAGTAGGTCGTATTATCATTGTTTACTTTAATTTCTGAGACGATTCCCTCTTCAACCAAAACTTTTAGAT
This sequence comes from Streptococcus sp. SV2, assembly GCF_030440175.1. Classification (NCBI taxonomy): domain Bacteria; kingdom Bacillati; phylum Bacillota; class Bacilli; order Lactobacillales; family Streptococcaceae; genus Streptococcus; species Streptococcus sp. SV2. The sequence continues at coordinate 10,936 of NZ_JAQFJQ010000018.1, read as the reverse complement.
TGTTATAAACAGTCGCAAGACTCATACCTGGGTTGTCAGGGAGGAGATCATAATATATCACATCTGCACTAGGGTGCTGATCAGACATCATCAAATAACGGATAACAGCTTTGCGAGACTCCGTCAATCGAATTCCCTTCGCCTTTAACTGATTCAAGACATCTTCATAAACGCTTAAACTACGTCGATGTTGAGACATATCGTCCATCCCTTCTTCTAAAAGTATTTTGTTAATATTATACACTTTTAAAGGAACTCTTGACAATCATCTTAACTCAGAAAAATGCTTATTTCAAGCCAGGTTCTTTACCAAGTTCAGCAGTCAACATCCATACTGTTTTATCAATTTCTGACTTAGCTGCTGTAAAGATATCATTTGAAGGAGCATCTCCTTCTTCATCTGTAATATCCAAACCAACTTGGAACAAAACTGACAAGTATTTATATGTATCAACCAACAACTGGATTTGATCAGTCATTGATTTATCAAAAGTACCTGTAGTTTCTGTCAATCCTGAATTAGATGAAAACTCAACGAGTGTTGAAAATGGTTCCCCACCAATAGTAATCAAACGTTCGCTAATAACATCAAGATGACCGTTCAAGCTATCCATTAATTCATCCATTTTTGGATGAAGATAAAGGAAACCAGAACCACGCATATACCAGTGTACTTGGTGGACAATTGAAGCTGCCACAGACAAATCAGCAACTGCTTGATTCAAGACTGCTTTAGTTTTAGTGTTTGTTGATGCTGTAACATGATCATTAACTGTTTCAGTGATAGTTTCTTTAATTGTATGTACCATATTTTTTCTCCTTATTTAGAATTACTATTGTTTACGTCTTTATTTTAGAACATTTCTAAATAAGAGTCAAATATAATGATTTTTTTGACTCTTTTTCGAATACATAGGTATGTTAAGTATCATTTATTTTTTTCTAGGAGCTTCCTTAGGCTCATTCATTGGCTTGGTTTGTGACCGTTTCCCCGAAGAATCCATAGTGACTCCTAGTAGCCACTGCAGCTTTTGTAAGCACTCATTGCGATTTTTTGAGATGGTTCCTGTCTTCTCCCAACTTATTCTAAAATCTAGGTGTCGTTTTTGTCAAAAACCTATTCCTTATCGTTATCTCTTTATTGAACTGTTCTGCGGAGTAGTCTGTTTACTCTTTTTACACCACTTTCTAGATTTCGCTGAAGCCTACTTTATTATTTTCAGTCTCTTTCTAACACTCTTTGATTTAAAACATCAATCTTACCCACTTGTTATTTGGCTACTTGGAACTACGCCTCTCATTTTTTTGGGAAACTTTTACCTAACCTTTACTTTAGGACTCTCACTTGCTATCCTAGCTTATCTCAAACACCTAAATATCGGAGAAGGTGATTTTCTCTACTTGGCAAGCGCCTCACTCATTTTCCCATTTTCTCAAATACTACTGGCTATCGAAATAGCTTGTCTTTTGGGACTTATTTATTTCCTAGTCAGTAAAGACCTCAAGCAAAAAATCGCATTTGTACCTTTTCTGTTTGTAAGTATTTTATTTCTCACTTTCATCAAATAAAGCAAAAAAAGCCGATGATTTCGGCTTTTTGATTTATTAATTCATATTAACACGGTGCCACTCGTTAATCACATAACAGAGCATACCCAGTTGTTGAAGACCCCAACCACTAATTTCCGATGAGTCTTCAGTCGAACCACCGAGGTAACGTGTATAGATTGCTACCATGTAAGGTGTGTCTTCCATAACAATAGCATCAACGTTTAGTGCTTCACGGACATAACCTGGTTTTTGATAAATCGTTAAATCAGGAAGGTAGGTCTTATAGTACTCATTAGGGAATGATTCACCAATGTAATGGAGAATATCCTTGTAGTTGTCCTGATGTTTCCAAAGGTAATCCAAAACTTGAATGTAATAATCTGTTGTTGTCTTATTACCATGCATTTGGATAGTCTTAACATCACCTTTTGACTTACCATATTTATCAAGCATACCATAGAATTTCTCTATACCACCTAGGCGTTCTGCCAAAGCATAAGCTGGAGTATTTTCAGAGTATACAAGAGAATATTCTTGCATTTCTGGAATGGTCATTGAACCACCAAAGGCAGCAACATAATTATCATGCTCACCTTGATACTCATACTCAGTGTTCGTAATATCAAAACGTTCCGTTAAAGAAAGTTTACCTTTATTGACCTCATCCATGACAAGCATGTTTAATGGCAATTTGTAGGTAGAGCCTGCAGTCATTGGTTGAGTATCATTCATGGAATAATGCTCATTAGTTTTGGTATTCTTGTATGAGAAAGCAATTTGGCTAGCATCAATACCTTGATCAGCCAGATAAGCTTCGACCACTTGGTTCAAAGTCATATTGGCATAGTCATAAGTCAAACCATTGGCCGCCATCGTGTTAGCATCAGCATCCATAACAGCTTGTTTAGCTTCAGCTGACTTGTTGGTTGGTGTGACCTTTTCCTCTTTTTCCTTCTCATCTTTTTTAGCCACTTTTGAACTGGATCCAAAAATATTTCCAAAGTTACCTGAGTGACCAGCTTGCTTACCGCGCCCTGCTAGAGCAAGCATAGCAATAAACAAAAGAACCACCAAAGCACCTAGGAAAGCCAAAATAAGGTAAGCTTTTTTATCATCTCGAGATGACTTGGATTTTGACTTAGATCTAGATTTCTTAGAACGCTTGCTCCTTAATGCTAAAGGTTCAGTTTTTGGTTCCTTTTCCTTTTGTTCGTCTGATACGACTGTTTCCTTAGCAGGCTTCTTATCTACAGATTTTTTAGAAGACTTTTTATGTTCTTTTTTCGTTTCTTTCTTCTTGGACTTTTTGGCATCTTTTTTGACATCCTTCTTATCATCCTTGATATCATTTTTGCCATCTTTTTTGATATCGTTTTGAAGGTCTTGTTCTAGCGAATCTTTCTTCTTGTCTTTAGTTTTTCGGCGACTTCCACTATACTTTTTGCTTGAATGTTTTTTCTTTTTTTTCATAACAATAATAGTTTAAGCTATAATGCCCTAAAAAGCAAGGAGATTTTACAGCCCTATTACAAAAAAATCACCCTCAAGAATGAGGATGATTCTAGGCTTATTTAGCTGCTGCGTAAAGCTCAGCAACTTTATTCCAATTGATGATTTCAAAGAAGGCTTTGATGTAGTTTGGACGTACGTTACGGTAGTTTAGGTAGTAAGCGTGTTCCCAAACGTCAAGTGCCAAGATTGGTTTTTTACCGTCTGAGATTGGTGTATCTTGGTTGGCAGTTGAAACAACTTCAAGTTTACCTTCTGCGTTAACCACAAGCCATGCCCAACCTGAACCAAAACGAGTTGTTGCTGCTGCAGTAAAAGCTTCTTGGAAAGCTTCAAATGAACCAAAAGCTTCGTTAATAGCAGCTGCTACTTCTGCAGTTGGTTCTTGTTTTTCTGGTGATAAAAGTTCCCAGAAAAGTGCGTGATTAAGATGTCCACCACCATTGTTAATAAGTGCTTGACGGATATCTGCTGGAATTTTTTCGACATCAGCCAAAAGCGCTTCAAGGTCTTCACCAATTTCAGGGTGTTTTTCAAGCGCAGCGTTAGCGTTTGCTACATAAGTTGCGTGGTGTTTGTCGTGGTGAAGGGTCATTGTTTCAGCATCAATGTATGGTTCCAATGCATCATAAGCGTAAGGAAGGTCTGGAAGGATAATAGCCATATTAAGGGTCCTCATTTCATTTTTTCTTCATTTTACCCTAAAATGATAGAGCTTTCAAAAAATTTGCTTACTAAATCACGAAAAATCTCAAATATTAACGATGTGAGCCTATCTTCAGAAGTGCTAAATCAAACAAATACTCTTTATCGTAAGTACCAGTTTTAATCTGATAATCAGTCTCAATCAAACTCTTGATACTCGTCTTCAAAAATTCTATAGATAATGGACGACTGTCTCTAAGAGCATAGCGAATCTGATATGGATTAACTTTACGTCCTAGATAATCCGAAAGGCTTACGATAATTTGCTGTTCACTTTTACCTTGAGCAGATAGGAGTTTCACTTGTAAATAGGTGCGAAATTGTCCCAACATAACCGCTATTAACTTAATGTCATCCTCTCCCTGGAGGCGCAAATCATGAACCAGTTCACGTACCCCATTAATGTCACCTCGTAAAAGGAGTTGGGTCATGTCAAAGATATTATCCTGCAAGCTCTTTGGGATGGCTTCGGCAATATCCTTGGATGAGATATTTCCTTCCGCTTTGTAGCCCTTTAAAAAGGCCATGTTTTTTTGAACATCTGAAAAGTCAAAATTTGACTTGATTAAGAGCTCCTCAAAAACACCTGTATCAAAAATAAGTCCCTCTTGATGCGCTTTTTTTTGAAAATACGTTTTAAGTTCCGCATCCTTTAGAGGACTGGTTTCAAGTACCAAGGCATCACGCTTTAATAGTTTTACTAAGCGACGCTTACCATCAAGTTTACCCGATGCCATTAAAACAAGTCGAGTCGTTTCCACAGGCGACTGAAGGTAACGTTCAAGCCGTTTTAGCTCCTTATCATCCAGATAGGATTTTTTCGCTGTGGTCATATCTGCGAAATGATCAAAAATGACCACCTTCTCATCCGCAAAAAAAGGCATACTTTCTAAATCCAGTTCAGCCTCCTGATAGGTCGTCTCAGACATATCAAAATAGGAATAGGTCAAGTCACTGGGATCAAAACCGATTTGTTTTAAAAATGTTTCTTTAGCTTGACTATACTGCCCCAAATCTTCACCAGCTAAGACTGTTAACGTTGGTAGGGATTCTTTAGACAGCTTTTCAATGGTTTCCATAGCAATCATGGTTTTATTATAACAGAAATTTTGCCATAACAAAAAGCCCACCACAATAGTGATGAGCAATAGTTTGTCTGTTTGATTAACCTGAGTTACGAAGTCCTGTTGCAATACCATTAATAGAAATATGGATAAGACTAATTTCGTCATCAGTCAAATCATTGTTACGAAGACGTTTAATCAGTTCAATTTGGATGTAGTTCAAAACGTTGAAGTATGGCAAGCGGAAGTCTAGACTTGCTTTAAGTGATGGGCTTTCATCAAGGAAACCATCATGTTTTTCAATAGCAAGAATAACATTCTTAGTCAATTGCCATTCATCCAAGATAATATCGAAGACACTACGGACTTCTTCATCTTTCGCCAATTGTGCATAGTGGAAGGCAATATTCATATCTGATTTTGAAAGTACCATGTCAACATTCGACAAGAGTGAACGGAAGAATGGCCATGTTTCAAACATATGTTGAAGTTTTTCAAGGTTACCTTCTTCAGCTTGAATATAATGATTGAAGGCTGAACCAACCCCATACCAACCTGGGAACATGATACGGTTTTGTGACCATGAGAATACCCAAGGGATGGCACGAAGACCAGAAATTTCAGTGATAGTCTTACGAGCAGCTGGACGAGAACCAATATTCAAACTTGACACTTCTTTGATAGGACTAGCTTCAAAGAAGTAATCGTAGAAATGTTCATTTCCAAAGACAAGGTCACGATAAATAACATTTGAATCGTGAACAATTCCGTCCATAACCTCACGGAAATCAACCAATTCTTCTGGATCGGCAATTTGACGTGTCACCATACGGTCAAGAGCAGCTGAAACAAGCATTTCAAGATTGTAATAAGCAGCATCCTTGTTACCATATTTATTACCGATAACCTCACCTTGTTCAGTCAAGCGGATACGGTCTTTGATTGTACCAAATGGTTGAGAAGTAATGGCATCATATGATGGGCCACCACCACGACCAACAGTACCACCACGACCATGGAAGAAGGTAATCTTAATACCACGCTCTTCCCCAATCTTAGTCAATTCATTTTGAGCCTTGTAGAGGGTCCAACCAGATGACAAGTAACCACCATCTTTGTTAGAGTCTGAGTAACCCAACATGATTTCTTGGTAATTGTTACTATTTTTAATCCAACGTTTAACAATATCATAACCAAGATATTGTTTCATAATATCGTTAGAATTTTCCAAGTCTTCGATAGTTTCAAAGAGAGGAACGATTTGGACACGTGCACGTTCTGTATCAACCAAACCAACTTCTTTAAGCAAGATAGCCAATTCAAACATATCAGATACACTTTCAGTATGAGAAATGATATGTTGTTTGATCACATCTTCACCAATATGGTCTTTCAAAAGACGAGCTGTGCGGAAGATAGACAATTCTTTTTCAAGGATTTCAGACTTAGGCACATTAGTTGATGACAAAGTACGAGGATCTTCTTGCAATTCCTTAAGAAGAACGGCAACTTTTTCAACCTCAGTCAACTCACTATAGTTATCAACAATGTTTGCTGACTTAAGCAACTCAGCAACACAAGTTTCGTGAACACTTGAGTCTTGACGCATATCAATTGTAGCCAAATAGAAACCAAAGACTTCCACTGCTTGAAGAAGCTCTTCGAAATCACCTGAAATCAAGACAGCATCGTCATTTTCAAGAAGTGAATTTTTAATTGCCAAAAGGTCATCATGGAAAGCTTCAGCTGTTTCATAAAATTCAGTCGTTTGTTGAGAGACAGCTTGAAGACTTTGGCTGAGACGTTGTTGCACGTAATCAGCTACAACTTCACCAGTTGAGACTGAACCGAGGCTAACCTTTTCAGAAAGACGTTTAGAAACTCTTTCCTTGTTAAAGTTACCTTCTTTGAAGAAAAGAAGCGTTTGAATCAGTTTAGATTGAATGTAACTGAAAGCACGACGATAAGGTTCATTTTCACGATAAACTGATGTATCTGGAGAATGTTTCGCCATTTCTGCTACTGTTTCTGAAACTTCAGTCAAACGTGATGAGAGTGAGAACGAACGGTAAAGGTTATCAACTTTTTCAATATAATAATTGAGGATAACTTCACTTTGAACCGTTGCAGAAAGTTTGAGGGTTTCTGCTGTTACAAATGGGTTCCCATCACGGTCACCACCAATCCACATCCCCATTGTAATAGGTGTTGGATTATCAAGTTCAATTCCTTTTTCAACAGCTAAACGTTTGAATTCGTGCGATAGGTTTGTAATCGCCTTAATCAATGAGGAGTTGTAATACTCCATAACGTTAGTGATTTCGTTTTTAACCTTAAGTTTCTTTTCACGAATGATATCAGTTTGCATCATGATTTCCACATAACGACGCAAATCCGCATACCATTTATCCTTGTTAATAAGACCAGCCTTCACATCACGATGCTTACGGAGAAGTTCGTGAATATGGTTAGTCAATTCAAGCATTGTTTTACGTTGAACCTGAGTTGGGTGAGCTGTCAATACTGGCACGACATTAACATGTTCAAGAATGTCACGCGCATTGTCACTTTCAGCGACAACATCAAAAGTCTCAGACAACTTACCAAGGTAGGTTTCGTCAATATTATTTTTGTGGTTAACTTCATAAGCCAAGTCAACGTCCTCAGAGATGTTAATCAAAAGAGGCAACAAAGAGAAATAGCGTGATGCCACGACCATATCGTCATTTGTCATTTTTGAAATGGCTTGTGTAAGGGCCACATAGTCACCTTCATCATAAAGTTCAACCAAATGTCGGATAGTTGTGAGGCCTTGCTCTCCAGCCATGCCTCTTGTTGCATCATCCAACAATTCTTTCAAGATACCAACTTCTTCAGAGATGATTTCCTGGTTGTTACTGCTTTCCAATTTGTTAAAAGCCAAACCGTATTCTCCTTACTTTATGTAGTACCCTTTTATCATATCACTTTTAAAACAAAAGTAAACTATTTTTTCTGTAAATCGTCAGTTCTTTGGGAATCTTCGGACTTTTTTGAAAAACATCTTGCTCCTATTTCCGAACTTTATTAAAAAAAGACTCTGAAACAGAGCCCAGAATCTTAATTATATTTCTCTTGGTAGAATTTGATTTCATCACCGTTTTCAACTTTAAGTTGATTAGCGGCTTTCTCACCTAACTTGCCATTGACATCAAACATCCAATAGATGCCCTTGTCTTTATCTTGAGAAATACCGTCAATCTCAGTAATAAAACCATCATTTTCTTGGACTGGATAAACTTCTTCCAAGACATCAAGAACAGTATCACCTTTTTGGATATTTACTGCTTTCTTCTTACTTTCTTTTTCTGTTTTCAAAATCAAGGTTACCTTGCCTTGACTCTGAGACTGCTGGCTACTTGTTCTTGTGAGCTTAGCTGCTTCGCTTTTACCACATGCAACTAAGGTGACAAGAGAAAGGGCAAGAACAATATATGACAATATTTTTTTCATTTTACAAACCTCCTAAAAATAGACTGGATAAATGGATAGAATAACAGTGTTGATACTGCATGGTAAGTGTCATAAAGTAAGCCTGAGATAACGAAGGTCAAGCCACTCTTGAACAGAAGACCATAACCATAATCCATTAAAACACCATAGAGAAAGGACAAAATGGTTACCAAAACAATCTGCCAAACTAATGATAACCGAGGGGCAATCAAACTCCAAAGAGCCATCAACACTCCAAAAGTCAAAATCTGATTAAAAACCCAAGGGCCAAAGCCATATAGAAAGCCTGAGATAGCCATGGTTAGAGCCATAATGAGTAGGCCATCCACCAAACCTAAATAGAGCACAGCGACAAAAAACATAGCTGTTATAGGCTGAATATTGGGAAGCCCTATAAAAGCTGACCGTAATCCAATGGCCAGTGCTGTTAGAATGGCAATACGTGTCATTCGTTGAATTGTAAATTCCATACCTCTATTATGCCAAAAATATGGAAAGATGACTAGTTTTCGAAAATAAAAATTAAATGATTTCTTGAAAAAAAGAATGAAATAGTACAAATTGTGGAAAATGCTGTTCTTTTTTACCTCCTCAAAAGTATCAGACAGTCTGACCGATTAGAATAGTTGATATAAAAATGTACTCTCATTCACTACCCTAAGATGATTAAATTAACACGATTTAGTTAACCAGATTTAATTTATTATATTCACTTGACTTAATTTTTATTTTAAGATATATTAATTAACAGGAGGCAACTAATGATTCAAATTGAAAATATTAATGTGTCTTACCAACAGACATTAGCTCTAGATAATATCACCTTAAACCTAGACGGACCAAGTATCACTGGGATTATTGGACCTAATGGTGCTGGCAAATCAACCCTAATTAAAGCACTTATTGGTATTATCCCTCACTCTGGGCAATTCCTATTCAACAAACAGCCTATTCGTCAGCAATTGAATCATCTTTCCTATGTTGCACAAAAGGCGGAGATTGATTTTAACTTTCCAATTACTGTCAGAGAGTGCGTCTCTCTAGGCCTCTATTCTAAAACCAAGTTCTTTAAACGTCTATCTAAAAGAGATTGGTCTAAGGTCACAAAAGCTTTAGCTCTACTCGGTTTAAATGATCTGGCTCATCGCCAGATAAGCCAATTATCAGGTGGCCAATTTCAACGGGTTCTGATCGCTCGTTGTCTTCTACAAGAGGCAGATATCCTCCTATTGGATGAGCCCTTCGTTGGGATTGATTCCGTTAGTGAAGATATTATCATGAACACCTTGAGAGAACTTAGGAAACAAGGCAAGCTTATTCTCATCGTTCACCATGATTTGAGCAAGGTCCCTCATTATTTTGACCAAGTCATCCTTCTCAATCGTAAATTGATTGCTAGCGGGCCTACTAATCTTGTTTTTAATGAGGCTAATCTCCGTAAAACCTACGGAAACAGTTTATTTTATAAAGGAGATTCAAATGTTTTCTGAATTTATTGATGGTTTGCTTAATTTCCACTTCTTGCAGAACGCCCTTATAACGGCTTTAGTTGTTGGAATTGTCGGGGGGGCTGTTGGTTGTTTTATTATTCTAAGAGGCATGTCACTTATGGGTGATGCGATTTCACATGCGGTTTTACCTGGAGTAGCCATTTCCTTTATCTTAGGTATTAATTTTTTCATAGGAGCTATCGTCTTTGGTCTTTTAGCTTCTACTATAATTACCTATATCAAAAGCAATTCCATTATTAAGAGTGACACAGCAATCGGTATTACCTTTTCGAGCTTTCTAGCTCTTGGTATTATTCTCATAGGTATCGCAAATAGTTCCACAGATCTCTTTCATATTCTCTTTGGAAATATTCTGGCTGTACAAGACTTGGATATGTGGATAACGATTGCCGTTGCCCTTCTCGTACTAACAACTATAACAATTTTCTTTCGCCCTCTACTCCTGACATCCTTTGACCCAATCTTAGCTAAGTCTATTGGAGTTAAAGTCACTTTCTACCATTACTTACTTATGGTTATTCTAACCTTGGTTGCTGTAACTGCTATGCAAAGTGTTGGCACTATTCTTATTGTAGCTCTTTTAATCACACCGGCTGCCACCGCCTATCTATATGCTAATAGCCTTAAAACCATGATTCTCCTCTCATCAGGTTTTGGGGCCCTAGCATCTGTTCTAGGTCTTTTTATCGGCTATAGTTTTAACATTGCGGCCGGTTCAAGTATTGTACTAACATCTGCCCTTCTCTTTCTCATCAGCTTTTTCATCGTCCCTAAACAAAGTGGCATGAATAAGACTTATCAACAATAAAATAACAGGATGGAAATATTATGAAAAAAATACTATCAACAATGGCACTATTACTTTTAGCGGTAGTTGCTTTAGCAGCATGTAGCAATAAACAAGGCAGTAGCAATGATAAATTACGAGTCGTTACAACTAATTCCATTATTGCCGATATCACCAAAAACATTGCTGAAGATAAAATCACTCTCCACAGTATTGTCCCGGTTGGTAAGGACCCTCACGAATACGAACCTCTTCCTGATGATGTAAAGAAAACATCACAAGCTGACTTGATTTTTTATAACGGTATCAATTTAGAA
>NZ_JAQFJQ010000017.1:0-41941 GCF_030440175.1 Streptococcus sp. SV2 | reverse complement strand
CGGTTTTAGAAACTTTATTAACTTTAGGAAGCGTGTTTTCATCACTCTGAACATACAAAAAGAGAAAACCTATCAGGTTCTCTCTAGATGTTAGCTTTTCGTCACCCACTACAGTTGACAAAGAGCCGTAGAAACTCAAATTATTTGACTGTGCGGATACGCATAGTGTTTGTTCCACCTGTACCTACTGGAACACCAGCAACGATAACAATGTTATCACCAGATTCTACAAGACCTGAATGCAATGCTACTTTTTCAGCAACATCAAACATGTCATCAGTTGAAGCAGGTTTTTCAGTAACTACTGGAATAACACCCCAGTTAAGCATCAATGATTTTTGAGTAATTTCATCGAATGTTACTGCCAAGATGTCAGCTTCTGGACGGTATTTAGAAATCAAACGAGCTGTGTTACCAGATTCAGTAAGTGCAACGACAAGTTTGATATCAATTGAGTTAGTAGCATCTTTAACTGCAGATGCAACAACTTCAGTCTTGCTTGAACGACCAAATGTTGATGAATCAAGACGACCATACTCTTTAAGAAGAGTTTGTGCATTTTTATCAATTGTAGCCATTGTACGAACTGATTCTACAGGATATTTACCATTAGCAGATTCACCTGAAAGCATTGTAGCATCAGTACCATCAATAACTGCGTTAAATACGTCAGATACTTCTGAACGAGTTGCACGAGGTTTGTCAGTCATTGTTTCAAGCATGTTAGTTGCTGTAACAGCAATCTTACCTGCAGCATTGACTTTTGTGATAATCATTTTTTGGTAAACTGGAACCATTTCAAATGGAACTTCGATACCCATGTCACCACGTGCAATCATGATACCATCAGCAGCTTCGATGATTGAATCAATGTTTTCAATACCTTGTTGGTTTTCGATTTTAGCCAACAATTTAACATGTCCATTACCAGTTTCTTCACAGATAGCACGAACTTCTTGTACGTCTTTTGCAGTACGTACGAATGAGATAGCGATGAAGTTAAGACCTTGTTCAAGACCGAAACGGATATCGTCATTATCTCTTTCAGCAAGTGCTGGGAATGGGATTTTAGTGTTAGGAATGTTAACACCTTTTTGTTTAGCGATGATTCCATCGTTTTCAACATCAACGACGAATTCACGTTTTTCAGCATCTTTTTCTACAACACGAAGACCAAGTTTACCATCGTCAACAAGAACTTGTTTACCAACTTCAACATCATCGAAAATGTCAAGTCCACCGGCAACGTTCAAAGCGATAACGTCGCGAGTTGATTTGATACCTTGTTTAGTAGCAACACGAATTTGTTCACCAGTTTTGTATGCATACTCTTTAGCATCACCTTCGAACAATTCAGTACGGATTTCAGGTCCTTTTGTATCAAGAAGGAAACCTACTTTTTGACCAGCAAGTTCTTCGGCCATACGTACGACTTCCATACGTTCACCTTGCTCAGCGTGGTCACCATGTGAGAAGTTGAAACGGAAAACGTTGGCACCTTCCTTGATCAATTGAGCAATGTTTTTAGCAGATGCTTCACGGTCAAGTTTTTCACCCCAGTAACCATCTTCACCAAATTTTTTACCGCCACGGATTTCAACCGCAGGACCAAGTGTTGCAACGATTTTTACACGTTTATTCATGATAAATAAAAACTCCCTTATATTTTTTGTCACATTAGCGACGGATTAACAATAATTAATAGAACCGCTATTATTTCAAGTTAGCTAAAGAACGATTGAGGTCTGCAAAGTCAAGACGTGCTTTGTGAGGATTGTTGACGATAATTTTACCGTCTTCAGTAAGACTGAACAAAGCTCCTTCTTCTGCTGTACCAAGGATTGGGCTTTCAACAAGCTCTTCATTGTGGATACCAACAGCTACACCACCAATACCTTGTTTAAGGAGGTCAACCGCATGTGCACCCATCCATGAAGCAAGAACACGGTCACGCGCAGTTGGTGAACCACCACGAACCACGTGTCCAATGTTTGTTGCACGAAGATCTGAAGTATCTCCAGCTTCTTTCATTTTAGCTGCAAATTCTTCAGCACCCATGACACCTTCAGCAAGTACGATAACGTGGTGAGTTTTAGCACCTGATTCGTAACCTTCTTTAACTTTACGTACCACTTCGTTGATATCATACTCTTCTTCAGGTACGATAATTTGGTCTGCACCTGCAGCAATACCAGCCCAAAGAGCGATATCACCAGCGTTACGTCCCATAACTTCAACGACAAAAGTACGTCCGTGACTGAAAGCAGTGTCTTGAATCTTATCGATAGCTTCTGTTGCTGTTGCAACAGCAGTATCAAAACCAATTGTGTAGTCTGTACCAACGATATCGTTATCGATAGTTCCTGGAAGACCAACAGCTGGGAAACCATGTTCAGTCAAGCGCATAGCACCATGGTAAGAACCATCTCCACCAATAACTACTACACCTTCGATTCCATGTTTTTTAAGTTGCTCAATACCTTTAAGTTGACCCTCAAGTTGGGCAAACTCAGGATAGCGAGCAGACTGAAGGAAAGTTCCACCACGGCTGAGGATGTTGTCTACGCCTTTGGCATCAAGTTGGAAGATATCTCCTTCAACCATACCAGCGTATCCACGGTTAATGCCGAAGACTTCAATTCCTTCAGAAATTGCTTTGAGAACAACTGCACGAGCGGCAGCGTTCATACCAGGGGCATCTCCACCACTAGTCAAAACAGCAATACGTTTCATTATTCCTGATACTCCTTTTATATATTTAACATTATCATTATAACACAAACAATTCTAAATAGCTTGAAATTTGAAAAGTTTTACCAGTTTTTTATCTTATAACTGTTTTTAGAGTATATTGGGCCAATTCTTTTTGCAATTCTACCTCATCAGACACCCTAAAACGTTGACTGGCTATTGTTTCCTTACTTTCCTGATAACGGATGATAACAGGAATGTTACCCGGATACTTGGCTAGAATTTTGGAAATCTCTAAGTCCTTTTCATGATTTTCAAGTAAAATCCAGAAACGTTCCGTACTAGCTTCTTCCATATTCGCCAAAACTAATTGGATTCTCCCATCACGCTCCTGAGTTCGTCCCTCAAGATAAAAGAGACCTCCTTCTTTTAACTTATCCTTATGATAAAAATAGGTTTCCGGAAAAAGCGTCACATCTAGCTTGTTTATACCATCAGAGACACTCAGAAAAGCCATTTGATCACCTTTTTTTGTTCTGATGATTCTAATTGATTCTAGTTGAACCAATACTGTGGCTTTACTATTTACTGTCAAATCTGAAATGGGCTGGTAAGGGTGCGTAGCCATTTTCTGAGCCAAATGTAAGGGATGAGGACTAAGACCAACACCCAGTAACTCCTGTTCCATATTATAACGGTCTATCTGACTATAATCGTCATAATCCACCCAGGAATAGGACGACTCTGCAAACAAGCTGCCTAACTCATTGACAAAAGTAAAGAGGTTACTTAAATTTCCAATGATTTTCTGACGATTCGTTTCAAAGATATCAAACAAGCCTATGTTGACTAAAGGTGTCAATACCTCTACTTTCTGATATTTCTTGGGAATACGTGTCAAAAAGTCTTCGATAGAGACGTATTTGCCATTTTCCTTTCGATCTTCAATAATCCAAAGAGCAAAATCTCTAGGAAAACCTTTAATGGTCTTTAGACCTAAAACAATTTTGCCATCTGAAATTTTGTCATGAAATGGAATTCTATTGATATCCAGTCTAGCCAAAGAAAAGCCATTTCCAATAGCATCCTTAATGTAATCACTAGACGAGTAATTCAGCATAACGTCATAGAAAACTTGAGGATAGTGGCTTTTGAAATAAGCCAATTGAAAAGCTAAAGCTGAATAAGCATAGGCATGACTCCTATTAAAACCATATCCGGCAAACTTAGCCATCATACTAAAGAGGCGCTCAGCAATTTGTGGGTTACGTCCTAATTGTTGACTGCCAGACATAAATGCCTCAGACATCTTAGACATTTCATTGGCATCTTTCTTAGACATGGCACGACGAAGCAGATCCGCTTTTCCTAGTGTAAAGCCAGCGAACACCTGAGCAATCTGCATAACCTGCTCCTGATAGAGCATAATACCATAAGTTGGCTCAAGGATAGGAGCAACAACAGGATCAATCAGATCTACTTTCTCCTTTCCATATTTACGAGCGATGAAATTGTCTATATAATCACTGGCTCCTGGACGGTTAAGAGAGGTTGTGGCAACCACTTCTTCAAATTGAGAGGGTTTTATACGTTTTAAGAGGTTTATGGCACCCGCTTGCTCAAACTGAAAAATCCCCTTGGTCTTACCACTGGCAAAAAGGGCGAGTGTCTGCGAATCTTCTAAATCAATCGACTTGATATCAATGACGACTCCTTGCTCTTCTTCCAACTTTTCCTTCATTTTTTGAACAAAGGTCAAATTGCGAAGCCCCAGGAAGTCCATCTTAAGAAGACCATTGGCTTCTACGGCAGAGGCATCGTATTGGGTAACCATCATGTCTTCACCGGCTTTTAGAGGGATGTGTTCTGTTAAGTCATCATCACTCATTACAATACCAGCAGCATGGATGGAAGTCTGTCTAGGCTGTCCTTCAATTGCCTTGGCAATTTCAAAAGCCCTCTGGAATTCCGGTCTCTGATTAATCAATTGCCTAAATGACATATTTTTCTTATAGACAGAGGTTAGATTATCACGAAAAGAAATCTTTTTGCTGAGTTGGGACAGTTCAAATTCCTTAGCTCCAAAACGTTTAAAAACATCTCGAATTGCCTGCTTGGCTCCAAAGGTAGAAAAAGTGACAATCTGAGCAGAGTGCATACTGCCATAACGGTCTCTCACATAATGTAGGAACTCACTTCGATAGATATCAGGCAAGTCAATATCAATATCTGGCATAGTATACCGTTCTTCATTTAGGAAACGCTCAAATAGCAAGTCATTTTTAACAGGATCAATACCTGTTATATCCAAAGCGTAGGCAACTAGGCTACCAGCTGCGGACCCACGCCCCATTCCCATATAGTAACCACGACTACGTCCAAAACGAAGGAGATCCCAAACGATTAAGAAATAGTCATCAAAGCCCATTTGATGGATGACTGCTAATTCTTTGTCTAAACGTTCCTGATAAACTGAGGCCGTTAACTCTTTAGTTTCCAAGCCATCTTGGGCTAATTGACGTAATTGATCAACTGCCAGCATGTCACGATTAAAACGGGGAAGCTTCAGTTCTGTGTCAAATTGATAAGTGATGTCTGAAACCAGTTGGTCCAAATTGTTTAAAGCATCTGGAATATCACTAAATGCACTTTCCATTTCTTGAGGCGAGAAAAGAAGCTGATTCATAGGACAAATAGAGGCCTCTGACAAGGAAACATTTTGTGAGATGGCATGCAACATCTGAATCGTCGAGCGATCTACATTATCAAAGTAACGTACTGTATGTAAAGGTAGGACAGGATAATCAAACTCTTTACCCGCATCTTCTGGTCTTACTCCAATAAAGACATCTGATTCAAACGCCATTCCTGGTTCCCACTCTTCACTGGGGAGGATAAGCGCAATCTCATTCAAATAGTTGGATAAAGCCGTAAACTCACCTTGTCCCGAGGAGAGCTCTGTTGCCAACTTCATCAAATTTTTATAGCCCTGATTATTTTTAGCTAAGAGACGAAATGCAATCATTCTTCCCTCGTAGACTAAATTTGCTTCCATACCAATCAAGGGACGTAATCCATTTTTAGTAGCCAGTTGCGCAAAATGATAGGCAGCATAGAGATTATCACGGTCCATCAAACCAAGGGCCTGGTATCCAAGCTCTTTGGCACGTTTGACATAGCTTGGTAAATCTACAACACTATCCATGAAACTATACACTGATTTTGTATCTAATTGGGCAAACATGAGAGCCTCCTTTCAAAATTATTTTTTGTCAAATAATAATTTAGTTTTCTAAAAAAATCAAAGAAACCTATTCAAATAGTATTATATCACAAGTTTTTAAGCATATTAAAAGCAGAACCAGAGGTCCTGCTTTCTTGAAGACATTATTTTCTTAATAATACTCACCTTGACGGTAGTTCCAAGAATTAAAGTGGTCTGAAAGGTGCATCATAATTTTATCTATATCAAGACCTTTACGGATAACTACTGGACATGGTTCTACTGAACGGCTTCCTTCACCTTGTTCAGGAATTAATTTACCGTCTGCATCAACCATTGATACCATAACACCTTGTTCATAACGTGTTTCAACAGTTTTATCAGGCTGAATTGACGCAACGTATTCATCAGCTTCGATGACAAGGTCAACAGCATTTTCAATACGTTCACCAATACCTTCAACCTTACCACGATTACCTTTACCTGAAGGGTTTGCTGATGAAGCGTAAACCATCTTACCTTCTTTTTCCCACATTTCTTTGGCAATTTGCTCACCAGCTTTACCAAATTTAATAACGAAACATGATGTTCCTCGTACATCAGTCATAAGCTCTTCACGTCCATCACCAAATGCTTGGAGTTTTGCGTAAGCATCCTCACGCCACGGAAGAATACATCCAAGAAGAATATCTTCATCCCAGTGCTTTTGATAGAAAGCATCAATTTCAGGAGTCAATTGTGACAATGCACGCAACTCATCCATGCTTCCGCAAAGAACAACACCTGGTTTGTTACGATTACGTTCTTTAGCTTCGAATTTACGTTCCAAACCAGCTTTATCGCTAGTCATAATAATGTAACCAACTTTAGTTGGTGTAACGATACATCCACCTTCACCTTTAAGAATTTCAAAACCTTCTTGGTTAAGGTTACCATCCCATTGGACATGTTTAGTCATAATGTGTGTTCTCCATCTAATTTATAATATATATATTTTATCATGTTCATAGCTATCAGGCAAGCAATTTTCGGAATATTCGAAAATATAAGACTATTACTGCCAATAGCTTGGACGATGTTTTTCGTACTCGGTGATCAAATCCTCATACTGCAGGGTAATCCCTATATCATCTAATCCATTTAAAAGTTTATGTTTCCATTCACCATCAATTTCAAAAGTGAACTCACCAACCGGTGAAATAATCTTTTGTTGTTCTAAGTCTACCGTCACTTCATCAGTAGGTTTTAATTGTTTCAATTTTTGACGTACTTCTATCGGTTGAACAATTGGTAACATCCCATTATTAAGTTCATTATTATAGTGAATGTCTCCGAAGGAACCTGCAATAACAACTTTAAATCCGTAGTCAGCTAGGGCCCACGCAGCATGTTCACGAGATGAACCTGCACCGAAATTATCACCTGTTATTAAAATAGTTGCTTTACGATATTCAGGTCGGTTAAAAACAAAATCAGGATCCTCAGTGTATTTGTTATCTTTATAACGCCAAGCATACATCAAATATTTTCCAAAACCTTTTTTGTCAATCAGTTTGAGAAACTGTTTGGGAAGAATCTGGTCGGTATCAATGTTATCATTCATCAATGGAACTGTCGTACCGGTATAAATGGTAAATTTTTCCATGTTTCCTCCTTATTGTACTTCTGGCATTTGGCGAACATCAACGAAACGTCCGGCGATAGCTGCTGCCGCTGCCATTGCAGGACTGCAAAGGTGTGTTTTTGCTCCAAACCCCTGTCGATCCTCAAAATTTCTATTACTTGTCGAAGCACAGTGGATCCCATCAGGCACTTTATCTGGATTCATTCCAAGACACATCGAGCATCCTGGGTCTCTCCATTCAAAACCAGCATCTTTAAATATCTTATCCAACCCAATTTTCTCTGCAGCTTGTTTAACAGGTCTAGAACCTGGAACCACAATAGCTGTCAAATTAGGGGCAATCTTCTTACCTTTAACAAATCTGGCTGCCAACTGCAAGTCACTCAAGCGAGCATTAGTACAAGACCCAATAAAGATATACCCAAGATCAATGTCTTCTGCTTTTTGACCCGGACGAAGATCCATATAATGGTATGCACGCTCATCATTCATATCTCGAACTTCAGGGAAAGGCGTATCAAAATCTACTCCCATAGATGGATTAGTTCCCCATGTGACCATTGGTGCCAACTCAGAAACATCCATACGAATGACTTTATCGTATTCTACATCATCATCACTAACTAGTGTCTTCCAGTCAGCTACTGCTGCATCAAAATCCTCAGGAACACATTCTCGACCACGCATATAATCATATGTTGTTTGGTCTGGATTCATAATTCCCATTTTCGAACCAAATTCAATTGACATATTACAGATTGTCATGCGTTCTTCCATAGTCAAATGGTCAATTGCCTCACCACGGTACTCTACAACATAACCCACTCCACAAGCAACCCCATATTTAGCAATCAAGGCGAGAATGTAATCTTTTGAATAAATGCCTTTCTGAGGCTTCCCAGTAAATTCTACCAACATCTTTTTAGGTTTGACTTGCCAAAGTGTCTGTGTAGCAAAGACATGCTCAACCTCGCTCGTTCCAATACCAAAGGCTATAGCTCCAAAGGCACCGTGGGTAGCTGTGTGGCTATCCCCACAAACAATAAACTTACCTGGTTGCGTACGTCCTGTTTCTGGACCAACCATATGTACGATTCCTTGCTTATCCGAACCATGTGGCGCATTGTCAATACCAAACTCAATGACATTTTCAGCAAGTTTATCAATTTGTGCCTTAGAAATAACATCTCTAATATCAAAGATATTTACAGTTGGAACATTATGGTCAAAGGTCCCAAAAGTCAAATCTGGACGCCTTACTTTACGTCCAGCATCACGAAGACCTTGAAAAGCTTGAGGACTAGTCACTTCATGAATATAATGTTGGTCCACGTACATAAGTTGAGGTTGCCCCTCATCACCTGTAATTACGTGGCGTTCCCAAAGTTTATCGAAAATTGATTTTCCGCTCATAAAATACTCCAATTATTATCTAAGGATAAACTAATCCGAAAGTTTTGTTAAGATGAGATATAACATAACAAAATCATTTAGCAGGCCCAAAAGCCAACAAAGCTTAAAGTACCATTTCTTAATCTTATGTCTAAACACAGCCCCACCGAGAGAAGCACCAATACCACCCAAAATAAGGGTTTGAAATAATAATGTCTTCTCAGAAATTCGCCGCCTATGTCGAATAGCCTTGTGTTTGTCAAGCCCATAAGCACATAAAACAACGATATTCCATACCAACGAAACAGAAAGTAACACTTGTTTTAGTGTCATGATGTTAGAGATTGCTAATGATAGCTGCTGTCATTTCGGCAGTAGATGCCTGACCACCCAAATCACGTGTCAAGATGCCTTGATTCAAGGTCTTATCAACAGCATTTTCAATCAATTCTGCCCCTTCAGTTTCATTGAAACTTTCACGAAGCATCATTGCTACTGACAAAATCATTGAAATCGGATTGGCAATACCTTGACCAGCAATGTCAGGTGCTGAACCATGAATTGGTTCATAAAGACTTGGACCATTTTCTGAATGACTGGCTGATGGCATAACACCAAGAGTACCTGGAAGGACACTTGATTCATCAGACAAGATATCCCCAAAAAGGTTTTCTGTCACAACCACATCAAAACGAGCTGGGTTGGTAATCATAATCATGGCAGCACTATCAACGAGTTGGTGTTCAAGGGTTACATCTGGAAATTCCAAAGAAACTTCATCGGCAACCTTACGCCACAATTTAGAAGTTGCCAAGACATTCTGTTTATCAATGCTAGTGACTTTCTTACCACGACCTTGGGCAATCTTGAAGGCACGACGCATGATGCGACGAATCTCATCGGCTGAGTAATCATTGATATCACGAGCCTTATCTTCTTTTAAAATATGTTCACCAAAGTAAATACCACCTGTAAGCTCACGTACAACGACAAAGTCAACACCTTCAATACGTTCAGGTTTAAGAGGTGACAAGTGTTTCAAAGCATCAAAGATGCGGACAGGACGGATATTAGCAAAGAGATTCAACTCCTTACGAATGGCCAAAAGTCCTTGTTCAGGACGAACTGGCGCATTGTCATATTTAGGTCCACCAATTGCAGCCAAGAGGATAGCATCTGCTGATTTAGCAGCATCCAAAGTTGACTTAGGAAGTGGATGACCCTCGGCATCAATACCAGCACCACCAAATGGTTTAGCATCAATATCGTAATCAAATCTGATTTTTGAAGCTATTTTATCCAGAACTTCAAGGCCTGCTGCCATGATTTCAGGTCCAATACCATCACCAGAAAGTGTTACAATTTTTTTTGTCATGTTTAACTCCTCTTAGGCTTGTGGAAGGTCACGGTAAGAAACTTTGCGTGCCATTTCACCAGAATTTTCTTTTTGAACAAGCGTATTTGCATTGATGTAGGCAATTGCTGAAGCTTTCAAAACATCAAAGTCCAAACCAGAAGCATTAAAGATAGTATCTGTATCTACATTTTCCACAGTTACGAGTACACGAGCTTGAGCGTCAATACCATCAGTTACAGCATCGATATTATAAGAAGTCAAGCGAACTGTTTGATTGAAGAATTTATCAATAGCATTGAAGATAGCTTCAACTGATCCTTGACCATTTGCCAAGAATTCCACAGACTCACCATCTTCATTAACTAGACTAACTGCTGCTGTGATTGTTTCATCAGCATTAGTTGTCAAACGGAGATCTTGGAAGTGGAAGCCTTCTGGATTCTCAACGTTAGTTCCAGCCACAAGTGCACGAATATCAGCATCAGTAATGTCATGTTTTTTATCAGCCAAGACTTTGAACTTCTTAAAGAGTGGTTTGATGTCTTCTTCCACAAAATCAAGATCAAGTTCTTTCAATTTTTCAATAAAGGCATGACGACCTGACAACTTACCAAGTGGAAGAGAGCTCTTCTTAACTCCCACAAGCTCTGGTGTAATGATTTCGTATGTAAGAGGATTTTTAAGGAAACCATCTTGGTGAATACCTGATTCATGAGAGAAGGCATTACCACCAACAACGGCTTTATTTTTAGGAATCGCAATTCCAGAATAACGAGACACAAGTTCAGCTGTGTTGACTGTCTCATTAAGCACAATATCACTTGTTGCTTGATAGTAGTCTTCACGGATATTAAGTGCTACAGCCACTTCTTCAAGTGCCGCATTCCCTGCACGTTCACCGATACCATTCACAGTTCCTTCAACACGACCAGCACCATTTTTAATAGCTGCAAGTGTGTTAGCTACAGCCATACCAAGGTCATTGTGGCAGTGAGGACTAAAGATGATTTCATGGTCTGATTTAACATTTTCAATGAGGTATTTGAAAATATGACCGAACTCTTCAGGAGTCGTAAAGCCAACTGTATCAGGAATATTAATATATGAGGCACCAGCATCAACTGCTGTTTGAACAACTTCAGTCAAGAAATCAAGCTCAGTACGAGTAGCATCTTCAGGAGAAAACTCAACAACTTCAAATTTTGAACGTGCATATGACACATGTTCTTTTACAGCTTCAAGAATTTCTTCTTTTGATTTCTTCAATTTAAACTCACGATGAATCGGACTTGTTGCGATAAAGACATGAATTTGTGGATACTTAGCATCTTTCAAAGCCTCATAACAAGCATCAATATCAGATTTTACTGAACGAGCCAAGCCAGAAACCGCAGTTGTCGTCATGGCAGCTGAAATTTGTTTCACTGCCTCAAATGAATCTGGACTAGCTGCTGGGAAACCAGCTTCAATTGAAGAAATCCCCCACTTCTCAAGTTGTTTAGCAATGGCAACCTTTTCTTTGATTGAAAAGTTAACACCCGGTGTTTGTTCACCATCACGAAGGCTCGTATCAAGAAATTCTACTTTACGCATAGACAATCCTCTTTCTAAAAATAAAAACGATAGTAGTAAAAAAACATCTCACTCGGAAACCCAAGCGAGATGTTTTTAACTCCCGCTTGGTAAGCCAAACAGGACTAATGCTTTTGCACTAGCCCTCATCACGCAATAGCAAAACAGTTGTAGTTGCGAATGTCATTTGACTCATTTCCTTTCGATGTATCTTGGTTAATATGATACATCTTTCCAACTTGAAAGTCAAGGAAAAATTACTGAATTGACTGACTTTTCTGACCATAATTTACATTTATTTTCAGTAAAAGAAAAAAAGCTGACCGAAGTCAACTTTTTTTATTGTTAATGATAACTACTTATCTCAGCTTATTTTCCGAGATAGTATTCGTTAACAACGTTCAATTTTTCGTCAAATTCGAATACCAATGGTGGGAAGTTTGGAATTTCAACATCCATGATTTCGTCGTCTGACAATTGTTTGATGTGTTTAACGAGGGCACGGATTGAGTTACCGTGTGCACCTACGAATACGTTTTTACCATCTTTAAGAGCTGGAGCGATTTTATCTTCCCAGAATGGAAGGGCACGTTCCAAAGTAACTTTCAAGTTTTCAGCATCTGGAATTACTGAGTCGTCAAGTGAAGCGTAACGACGGTCAGTGTGTGCTGAGTGCTCATCATCACGATCCATTGCTGGAGGCAATACATCGTATGAACGACGCCAAATGTGAACTTGCTCATCACCAAATTGTTCAGCAGCTTCTGCTTTGTTTTTACCAGTCAAACCACCGTAGTGACGTTCGTTCAAGCGCCATGATTTTTCAACTGGAACCCAAAGTTGGTCAGATGCTTCAAGAGCCAAGTTAGTTGTTTTGATCGCACGTTTCAATACTGAAGTGTATGCTTGGTCAAATTCGATACCAGCTTCTTTGATCAATTTACCAGCGTCGATAGCTTGTTGAGTACCTTTTTCAGAAAGATCTACGTCAGCCCAACCTGTGAAAAGGTTAGCTTTGTTCCATTCAGACTCACCGTGGCGAGCGAAAACCAATTTTACCATTAGTTATGTCTCCTTTTTATTTTGGGTTATACCCATTTACTCTATCTATTCTACCCAAAAAACCTTGAAAAAGCTAGCAAAATCCAAAAAATTCTGTAAAATTCTATCGCTTCTTGCCTGGGGTATTAAAAATGCCTAGGTGAATTCACTTTTAAGATTATTGCCCATCTATTCTTTCCTTGTTTTAGGCATCTTTTCATGCTAAAATGAGATAAAATAGTAACATTTTGCTTTGTGATCTTTAAGGAGGATCTTATGGTTTCTACTGCTACAAAAATTGGCCAGTTTTCATTCGATAACTGCCTCATGAATGCTGCTGGTGTTCATTGCATGACCAAGGAAGAATTGGCAGAGGTTGAAGCTTCAGCCGCAGGTTCATTTGTTACAAAAACAGGAACGCTTGAAGCTCGCCCTGGTAATCCTGAACCTCGATATGTTAATGTTCCTCTTGGCTCTATCAACTCTATGGGTTTGCCTAATAACGGTTTTGAATACTACCTTGACTATGTCATTGAATTACAAAAGCAACCCAATACAAAAAATCATTTTCTTTCATTAGTTGGCTTGTCACCTGAGGAAACACACACTATTCTAAAAAAAGTTCAAGAAAGTGACTATGAAGGGCTCGTTGAACTCAACCTTTCATGTCCTAACGTTCCAGGTAAACCTCAAATCGCCTACGATTTTGAAACAACAACCGAGATCCTAACTGAAGTCTTTTCTTACTTTACGAAACCACTTGGTGTCAAATTACCACCTTACTTTGATATTGTGCACTTTGATCAAGCAGCTGCTGTCTTCAACCAATTCCCACTTGTTTTTGTCAACTGTGTCAACTCAATTGGTAATGGACTTTATATTGAAGACGAATCTGTTGTCATCAAACCTAAAAATGGTTTTGGCGGTATCGGTGGAGACTATATCAAGCCAACTGCCTTGGCAAACGTTCATGCTTTCTACCAACGTCTGAAACCTGAAATCCAAATCATCGGTACTGGTGGTGTCAAATCTGGGCGTGATGCTTTTGAACATATCCTTTGTGGAGCAAGTATGGTCCAAATTGGTACTGCACTTCAAAAAGAAGGTGTGGCTGTCTTTGACCGAATTACTAAAGAACTGAAAGAAATCATGGAAGAAAAGGGCTATGAAAGCCTTGAAGACTTCCGTGGAAAACTTCACTATATTGATTAATTCACTAAAAAAGAGCTTGGAAAAATCTCCAAGCCCTTTTTGTATACTTTGATGAGGATTCTCTTGTTAGACAAGACCATCATCGTCATGTTCATCCCAGTCTTCAAAAGGGTCTTTGCCCTCTTTTTCAGCTTGAAGACGTTTTTGACGTGCTTCTTCAATCTGTTCTTCACTAGGCTTAATCAGCTTACTTATAGCAACAATACCTGATAGTTTTATAACTGTGAAAACCAGAAGAAAAATCATTACCACGGTTAAGGTTGTCATAGTTTCCCTCTATCATTTCATGTAAAGCAAAACCCCTAAAAGCTTAGGGGTTTTAACATTATTTAACTGCGTCTTTAAGAGCTTTACCAGCTTTAAATGCAGGAACTTTAGAAGCTGCGATTGAGATAGCTTCACCAGTTTGTGGGTTACGACCTTGACGAGCAGCACGTTCGCGTACTTCAAAGTTACCGAAACCAATCAATTGTACTTTTTCACCTGCAGCAAGGAATTCTTCGATAGAAGCAAAAACTGCGTCTACTGCTGCTGCTGAATCTTTTTTAGTAAGTTCTGTTGCTTCCGCAACTTTAGCGATCAAATCTTGTTTGTTAGCCATTGTAACAATCCTCCAATATATTTCTAAGCGTAAAGTTTTTCTAGCGCTTGGACAAGTATTATCTTATCCTAAAAGACCTATCAGGTCAAGCAATAAACGCTAATTTCATTGCTTTTTTGCAAAAAGTAAAGGCTTTTTAATTTATTGTCTTGTAGATGTCAAATTCGATACGGTCATTGACCAAATCAAGACTCTTTGCACGTGCCGTTATTCCTTTTTCATTTTTCATTGATTGAATATTTAGGGTAACCTTTTCCTTCTTGTTATCAATGGAAATATAATCAGGTAACTTTGTCGAACGCTTAATCATCTTAAGAGCATCTGAAACAGGGAGGCTTAAAGAGCCAGCTGAAAGATCAGAAACTTTTAAAACGATTGCACCTGATTCACTGACAACCGGGGTGAAATAAACATAGAGGGGGACGGCATACCCTAAAACCTTATAACTACTCTCAAAAACAATTTTAGAATTAGTGACATTAACCTTGAAATGCATTTTATCAGTGGAATAATCTTGAGCAAAACCGGTTAGAGCTGCATCAAGTTCTTCTTTTGTCATGCTATAACGTCCAATTTTGGTAGCACCCTTAGGTAAGGACACTGAACTTGTTTCTACTGGGGTCATGACTCTATATGTCACAACACTTACTAGCGCTAAGTTCAAGGCTAGTAGCCCTAAAAATAGCCATTTCCATACCTTACTCACCTGACCACTCCTTCTTTGTTTGCGTAATACGTTTCAAAATAGCATCTGACATAATTTGATAACCTGTGTTGTTGGGATGAAAATGATCATCCTCAAAAAGGGCATCGTTAAGGTTCTTTGATGATGATTTAGAGGACTGGGATGTTTCATCCGAACTGGTCACGCCCCCTTTACCATCAATTCCCTTATAGAGTAAATCATTGACTGGAACAAAATAAACGTTTTGATATTCCTTGGAAACTTCTTCTGTAGCTTTGTTCCAATTATCAACAATCGTTTGCATCTCTGTCATATCTGGAAAGTTCAGATAGTAGGGATTGTAAATACCAACGATATAAATTGGCAATGTTTTATTGTCCTTACGAGCCAGCTCAACAATTTGTCGCAACCTCTTTTGATAAGCCACAGCAGGTTTGTTGAAGGTATCAACACTAAGATTAGTGATATTATCCTTAACAACATGCATGACATCGTTACCGCCAACAGTTAAAGTCATTAGTTTGGCTTTTTTAAGGTCCCTCTGAATGTCTGCTTTTTCCTTCATCCGTTTGAGAATTTGGTTACTGGTATTTCCCGCAATGCCATAATTATTTGAGGTCACCTGCCAGTTAAAATCTGCCCCCATTGCCTGAGACAAAATAGGAACAAAGCCGCCTTGATTCGTGGTATCCCCTACACCTTGAGTAAGGGAGTCCCCGATAGCAACATAGGTGACCGTATCCTTTTTATCAGACTTCAGTTTTCCGACAGTTTTTAATGACTGATGATTACTTGGCACGATGAAGACAAAGAGCACGACGAATACGAAAAAAAGCAAGAAGAAGCCCAGAAGGCTTCTAAATAATACAGATTCTTTCAACTTATTCATAGCGAACCATTACGGCAAAGGCGCCTTCACCAGTGTGTGTTTGAATGATTGACCCTGTTTCAAGAATTGAAATTGGAGCATCCAATACCTCAAGTTTAGAAGCAAGTTCATGCGCCAAATCCGGTTTTCCTGCATAAGAAATACCAATCTCTGCCACTTTGCGGTCCTTGATACCATTAATATAAGAATCTAACCATTTTGTGAATGTCTTAGCACCACGACCCTTAACAATAGTATTCAACTGATAATCTTTCAACTCCATAATGACACGGATGTTGAGTAATGATGATAAGAGTCCTGTAACACGTCCAATACGACCACCTTTGACTAGGTTTTCAAGGGTAGAGACGCCGATATGAAGCTCAGATTTGCTTTTTACTTCTTCAACACGTGCTACAATTTCTTCCAAACTAGCACCTGCTTGAGCTAATTTAGCCGCTTCGACCACTTGAAACTTAAGGCATTGATCTGTAAAACCTGAGTCCATAACAGTCACATCAGCACCTGAAAGACTAGCACCTTGACGTGAGGCTTCACATGTCCCAGAGAGGGTGTGCATGATGTGGATAGCCACAATCTGTTCTGCACCTTCTTTGACAAGCTTTTCATATGTCTCAGCAAACAAACCTACTGGTGGTTGGCTTGTCTTTGGTAACTCTTTACTATGCTTCATCATATCCAAGAAACGACCTTCTTCTCGAAGATCACTATCTGAATAGATGACACCGTCCACCATAACCGACAATGGAACAACAGTGATATTATATTTTTCAACCAATTCTGGTTCAATCGTAATTGACGAATCGGTTACAATTCTGATTTTACTCATATTTTTCTCGCTTAACACAAATTTTTATTCTATTATAGCATGACTGGAAAGCTTTTCCCAAGTCTTTTTCTAAAGAGAGTCATCCACCTTTAACAAGGCTCTTGCCTGGCTCAAGGCAGCCTCCGTCACATTATCACCTGCTAACATCTTAGCGATTTCTTGCACCCTTTCCTCAGGTGTCAAGAGACGAACACGAGAGACAGTTGTCTCATTATCACTTTCCTTAGAAATAAAGAACTGATAATCAGCAATGGCAATAACTTGTGGAAGGTGACTGATGGCCAAAACCTGACCATGACTCCCAATCTTATGAATTTTCTGAGCGATGGCTTGGGCAACACGACCTGAAACGCCAGTATCAACCTCATCAAAGACAATACTTGTTTTGTCTTCTTTGCGGGCAAAGGCTGACTTAATCGCTAACATGAGTCGAGATAATTCTCCTCCTGAAGCAACCTTAACAAGCGGTTTAAAGCCTTCACCTGGATTGGTTGAAATGTAAAACTCAACCTGCTCATTGCCATCACGGTTAAATTTCCCTTTAGTAAAGGTAACTTTAAAATCAGCCTTATCCATGTAAAGGTCGCATAACTCGTTCTTAATTTCAGCTTCAAGAGCCTTAGCTATTTGATGGCGTGCCGTTTGTAGTGTCTCTGCAGACGCTAGCAGATCTTTTTCAAGTTGCTTAAGCTCTTGTTCCATGGCATCTGACGAACTGGAATTGCCAGTCAGAAGATTGTACTCTTTACTTGAATTTTCCAGATAATCCAAGACGTCATCAACAGTTCCACCATATTTACGAGTAATTGCATTAATCGTATCTAAGCGGTGTTCAATCTCTTGCAAACGCCCAGCATCAAAGTCCAAATTATCCAAAAGGTCACCTAGTTGCTTAGTGACATCTTCTAAAACATAATAGGCTTCTGATAGATTTCCAGAAAGTTCTTTGTAATCAGAGTCATATTCTTCAAGAGATTGGAGGTCGTTCATGGCAGAACGGACATTTGAAAGGCTTGAAAAATCTTCATTATCCAGCATGACATAGGCATTGGTTAAGGTATCAGCAATCTGCTTATGGTTAAGAAGCTTGTCTCGTTCCTTCATCAAAGCCAAATCTTCTCCTGATTTTAGAGAGACTGCTTCAATTTCTGCAATCTGAAAAGCTAGCATTTCAATTCGTGCCTTATGCTCCTGCTCATTTTTCTGCTTTTCAAGAACAGCTTTTCTTAACTCACGATAGCGGTCAAAATACTCTTGGTATTCTTTCTTTGTTTGGAAAAATTCCTTATCCCCAAAGGCATCAAGCATGGTAATATGCAGAGCAGGCTTCATAAGTTCTTCCTGGTCATGCTGTCCATGGATATCTACCAAGAAGTGCCCAACAGCTTTAAGCGTCGTTAAATTGACCATCTGTCCATTGATGCGACTAACACTTCTACCATTTTGGAAGATTTCACGACGGATAATCAATTCATCCTCGACAGGAATCCCATTATCTTCCAAGATACTAACCAAGGCAGGATTTTGTTCGATTGAAAAGAAGCCCTGAATTTCAGCCTTAGATGCTGAATGACGGACGACTTCGCTAGAAGCACGTGCGCCCAACATAAGATTCATGGCATCTATAATAATGGACTTACCAGCACCTGTTTCACCAGTAAGGACGGTCATACCATTCTCAAAGTTTAGAGAAATCTCTTCAATAATTGCGAAATTCTTTATCGTAATTTCGAGAAGCATAGGCCCTCCTATTCTTCAACCCACTTAATGATTTGCCCCTGTAGTTCGATAGCTGCTAACTCTGACTGAGCCACTAAAAAGAGGGTATCATCGTCAGCAATGACACTAAAAATCAAATGTTTGTACTCATCCAAAAGAATCTTCTTGATGAGGCGGCTTGTCCCAGGTTGAACAACGATATTCATTAAGGCATGTTGACGATCAACACGCAACAATCGACGAGTCACAACAGAGGTTCCACCCACTCGTCTAGGAGCAGTTGAGAGCCCATAAATGTAAGAACCGTCTTCCGTTGGTACCTTGGTAATACCAATTTCATTGATATCACGCGATACTGTCGCCTGAGTAGCCTTCAATCCCTCATTTTGGAGTAATTTTACCAATTCTCCCTGAGTCGTAATTTTATTTTCTTGGACAATCTTTCGGATTAGCTCCAAACGATCATTCTTCTTCATTTTTCTTAAACTCCTTATGTGCTTGTGCTACAACTTCCTTGATAGCGGATATAACCTCATTCTTAGGCGAAGTTGTTTTCTCCAAGTGGGCCAGAAACTCAATATTACCATGGCCACCTTGAATAGGGGAAAAATCCAACCCTTTAACCGAAAAGCCATAATCAACTGCAAAAGCAGTGACTGTTTCTAGCACCTTCTCATGGACACTGCTCTCACGAACAATCCCGTTTTTCCCAATTTGTTCACGGCCCGCCTCAAATTGCGGTTTCACAAGAGCAACAACTTGCCCTCCATCAACCAATATCTTAGCCAAGGCCGGCAGAATCAAATTTAGCGAGATGAAACTGACATCGATTGATGCAAAAGACGGTAGACCTTCTGTAAAATCAATAGGTTCAGCATAACGGAAATTATATTGCTCCATGGAACGAACACGCTCATCTTGACGTAATTTCCAAACCAACTGATTGGTGCCGACATCCACAGCATAAACCAGTTTGGCCCCATTTTGAAGCATAACATCGGTAAATCCACCTGTTGAAGCTCCAATATCGATGGTCGTCATGTCTTCAACTGACAGATTGAATACTTCCAAAGCTTTTTCAAGTTTGAGTCCTCCACGGCTCACATACTTGAGTTTTTCTCCTTTAAGCTTCAACTCTGTACCGTCATCAATTTTTTCACCGGGTTTATCGTAACGTTCACCATTGATAACATTAACAACTAAACCAGCCATAACGCCACGTTTAGCTTGTTCTCGTGTTTCAAAAAGGCCTTGTTTATAAGCCAAGACGTCTACTCTTTCCTTAGGCATGGAGTCGTAACCTTTCTATGATTTCTATAATACTGTCTTTCTTGAAACCTTGAGTCTCAGCTAGATTTTGGAAAATAGCCTCCGCTTTATTAAGTGATTCCTCGAGGATAGCATGTGATTTTTCAAGACCAAGCAGAGCCGGATAGGTTGATTTTCCAGCAACTACATCTTTTCCAGGTGTTTTTCCCAAGGCTTCAAAATCAGCTGTCACATCCAAGATGTCATCACGCACTTGAAAGGCTAGACCAATCAGCTGACCGGCTTCCTGAAGATTGTCCAAAACCTCTAGTCCTTGTTGAGCAACAATACCTGCTGCCACAAAAGGAAAGGTTAAGAGCTTACCTGTCTTATGTTCATGAATCTGAGCCAGTTGTGATAAATCAAGTTCTTGACCTTCACCCTTCATATCCAGCATCTGACCACCTACCATACCAAAGGTTCCCGAAGCATGAGAGAGAGCTTGAATCAATTCAACACGAATTTCTGCTGATAGCTCTGTTTGGGCAAGTAAATCAAAGGGGTCTAAAAAGAGAGAATCACCAGCCAAAATCGCCGTTGCTTCGTCAAATTTTTTATGGTTTGTCAAACATCCTCGACGGTAATCATCATTATCCATGGCCGGCAAATCATCGTGAATCAGACTTCCTGTATGAATCATTTCAAGACTCGCTGCGACATCAAAATGACTATCAGTTAACTCTAAACCAAATCCTTCAAGCAAATCCAAGAAAATGAGAGGACGAATACGCTTACCGCCACCATCAACTGAATAAAGAATAGCTGTAATCAGTTCATTTGATACTGGAAGATTCTTCTTTTGGTAGTAATCACGGATAGCAGCATCAATTTTTTCACGCTTAGTCATTAGGCATCCATTTCCTTTTCTGTACCGTCTGCTTGCATAACCTTAACCAATGTCTTTTCAGCATCTTCCAAGGTCTTCTGCAAATCTTTAGACAGGGCCATACCCTTTTGGAACTCCGCAATAGCATCTTCAAGAGCAACATCGCCTGTCTCAAGTTTAGTAACGATGGCTTCTAGGTCCTGTAAATTTTCCTCAAATGTTTTTTTCGTTGACATTTTTTACCTCTACTTCTAGTTCTCCATCCCTCATTTGGATAGTTAATTGATCACCTTCAGTAATATCCTTGATAGTGGTTAGGGGCTTATCGTCTTTATTGACAATAGCATAGCCCCTTGCAACAATACGACTAGTGTCCAGTGATAATAGAGCCTCTTGTGCCTTCTCTAGTCTGACACGATAGCCGTTAAGGGTGTTCTTGGTTGTAGTAACTAACAAACGCTGTAAGGACTCCCGACGGTCCTGATAATTCTCTACACTAGCAAAGAGATTCAAACCTTGCAGTCTCTGACTTAAAAGAGCCGTTTCTTTTTGTTTACGTTCAAACTCCTGCTTTATCAAGGTTTCAAGTCGGGTTGTCAATTGGTCAAGCTTTTGCAAATAGCCGTCATAAAGGCGCTCAGGCTGCCTAAAGACAATAGACTGTGACAATTTGGCTAAACGCTCTTGGTTATACTGTATACGTCTCAAACAAGCTTGATAACCCCTGTTTTGTCTTTCCCGAATCCAAACCAAGGTATCCGCCTTAGATACTGGCGTTGCAAGCTCTGCCGCTGCTGTAGGGGTAGCTGCCCTACGATCTGCTACAAAGTCAGCCAAAGTCGTATCGGTTTCATGACCAACACTAGAAATCACAGGCAAACGACTCTCAAAAATCGATTGCACCACAATTTCTTCGTTAAAGGCCCAAAGATCTTCGATTGAACCTCCACCACGACCGACGATTAAAAGATCCAGATTATCCCTTTGATTGGCTCTTTGGATATTTTCAGCAATTTCTTGTGCAGCTCCTTCTCCTTGAACCTTGGTAGGAAAGAGTAAAATCTCCACTCCGGGAAAACGACGACTAACTGTTGTAATGATGTCTCGAATAACCGCACCACTAGGACTCGTGACAACCCCAATCTTTTTGACAAAATTAGGAAGAGCCTGTTTATGACGCTCGTCAAAATAACCTTGAGCAGTTAGTTTCTTACGAAGCTGTTCAAATTGGAGAGCCAAGGCACCCACACCATCTGGCTCAGCTTTCTCAATAATAATGGAATAAGAGCCACTAGGCTCATAAATCTGGACACGACCAACAACATTGATTTTCATCCCTTCTTCGAGGTCAAAACCAAGTTTTTTGAAGACTCCTGCCCAAATTGTTGCTTGGATAACAGCTCCCTCATCCTTAAGAGAAAAATACTGATGACTTGGCCGACGACGAAAATTGGAAACCTGACCTGTCAAATATACCCTCTCTAAATAAGGATCACGGTCAAATTTCATTTTCAAATATTTGGTTAAAGAGGTGACCGATAAATAGTCTGACACGACAACTCTCCTTTTTAAAACTGATTAGTGAAAAATCCGAGGAGACTAAAAAAGTTCCGTCGAACTGATAATCTCAAATCTCCATAATCAACTTTTTAATTGTATACACGATTACCTTAAATTATACCAAAAAAGACTGTCAAAAGACAGTCTCAGACACCCTAGTCAGGCGTTTTATAACGGTTTAATTAGCTTGTTGAATATTTTTTGGAAACGACGTCCCAAGATCCACTTGAACCATCAAGACCACCATAGGCTTCTAACTGACCTTTTTTGTCAACTCGGAAAAGAAGGACATTATTACCATAACTATCAGAGAGTTGGGCATAGACTAGATTATCGTCATCGTCAGTCCATGAATAAACATTCCAACCCAGATTTTTATAACTTTCGCCTGTTGAGCCTTGTTCCTTGGCATAGGTAGAAACTACCCAGTCTTCTAACTGCTGATCAGACAATGATGACGTATCAACATTAGAGGACTGATTATCTGAAGATGCTGCAGCTGCTTCCTTACTTTTGGCTAACTGGCCATTTTTCCAAGGATTGGTTACGTTTTCGTTTTGGTTATTACTATACCACATTAGAGTGACAACAGGAATCACAACAGCAGCTACTGCCACAACGCCAATCACCCATCTAATCACTTTAGGGTCTCTTAGCCTATCAAAACTCGAAACCTTCCTACTTCTAGTAGGTTCATTCTTACGACGTCTAAATTCGCTCACAGCTTTTTCCTCTTTTTCTTGAAAGTAGTCCCTTTTTTTCTTTTCCTCTTGTTCCAAGAGTTTTTGCACTTCCTTACGGCCCTGCGGATCACTCGTTTGAGCCAAAGAAATTTGCAACTGAAAGATACGATTATCCAAAGCCTGCTCATATTCTTTGGCTGCTTCTCTATCACCATTATCTGCTAAGGCTCTGAGATACTCTTCATTACTGAATTCAGCCATACTATACCGCTCCTGCTTCTAAATCGTTTCTTCTATTTTCTTAAAGCCTGAGACTTTTGTCAAGTTACTAGTTTGTAACAAAATCTTACAGCTATAAAAAAGTTGAAGAAACTCACATTCTCCAACTTATTTCTTAATCATTTCCTTATAATACTTACAATAGCTTTGAAGGGGGCAGGACTGACATTTAGGATTCTTAGCTAAACAATGATAACGTCCAAAGAAAATCATGCGATGATGACTAATAATCCAGTCTCTTTTGGGGATTTTCTTCATCAACTCTGCTTCAATTTCCTCTACAGTTGCATCTTCTGCAACAATATTTAGGCGTTTCGAAACACGTGAGACATGTGTGTCAACAGCAATGGACGGAATCCCATAAACTTCGGCTAAAACAACATTAGCTGTTTTCCTTCCCACACCAGGTAAACTCTCTAATTCTTTGTGTGTTTTGGGAACTTGCCCATCAAAATTCATTAGAATAGCTCTTGCCGTTTTAATGATATTCTTAGCTTTATTCTTGTAGAGGCCGATGGTCCGTAAGCACATTTCAACGTCATCAAGATTGGCAGATGCTAAATCTTCAATTTCTGGATAACGCGCCCATAAGCCTGGTGTAATCTTATTAACAGCCTTGTCTGTTGTCTGGGCTGATAAAATAACAGCAACTAATAGCTGGAAAGGAGTTTCCCACTCCAACTCTCCATGAGCATTGGGAAACATCTCTCCCATCAAGGCTAGAGCTTCATTAACACGCTTTCTTCCCAACATTATTGGCCCCCCCATAATTGACGGGCTGCATCCATTCCTGTTTTGAAGTCTTCCGAAACCTGATGAGCCTGTTTCTTTCCTTGATGCTCCAGACGACGCTGTTCAACTTGAAGTTTAGTAGTGATGCCACTCAATTTCCAGTTGCGAAGAACGCCTTTAACGTAATTCCAATTTGTTTTTTGGTTAAAGACAGCTTCTCTCAAAGCCTCACGAATAAGTTCAGGATCAGTATGTTCTTCTTGAATTTCCTTGTTTAAATCTTCAATAACCATAGGATTCAAGATTCCCAAAGCCTGTTCCAACTCATCCGTCAGTTGTTTGATGAGTTGTGTATTGGTTGGTTGACCAACGACAGGGCCTGACACTGTCTTTTCCTTACTCATTAGCTTATCTAAAATAGCTAAAGCAGGTGAAGCATCAACAACCATCTCAATTTCATTATTAACCTTAATTGTTGTGAAATCAAGGAGTCCGGCCTCAGTCAATGTCGTAATACTCTTATTAACCTCAGTTGGTGTCTTGCCAGTTGCTTGCGCAATCTGACTAGAAGCCACTTCTCCAATCTGAGTTGTCGTTTGCAGATAGAGAAATTGCCAGACTAAAAAGTCATCCGCCGACGGAAAAATATCCTTAAAATGGAAAAACAAGGCGTTTGGAAGGACCAGATTTCCTGATCGATACTGTTCAAAAAAACTCATAATAACCTTTCAGAGTTGCTAGACTGACGCCAAAAGTCTAAATAATCACATATAAGACTCTTGAATCTGTCTGCTACAAATAACCGTAGAATGAAAAATCATCTTCCAACTCTTCTAAACGATATGGTGTTTCTTGATAGACCGCGTAGTTAATCCAATTACTAAAGAAAGCTGATGCTGCAAGGTTCCAACGCAGTTGAGGTTCCTGATTAGGATCATCCTCTGGAAAATAATTCGCTGGTACATCTGGGTTAATGCCCACAGCCAAGTCCCTTCGATATTCTCTAGCCAATGTATCTCTGTCATATTCAAAGTGGCCGAAACTATAAACCTCACGAAGATTCTTACTGGCTAAAATAGACAGTCCTACTTCAGGCCCTGAAACAACAACATCTAAATCTGTCTTGTTTTTGATATCTTCAAGAGTGACTTCTGTATAGCGTGAGTGAGGTGATACAAAGCTGTCATCAAAGCCATTCATGAGGAAATTTTCTGGCATATCAACGGTTTGTTTATAGATTCCAGATAATTTCTCTGGCAAGGCAACCTTGTCAACCCCATGTTTGTAGTAAAGGCCTGCTTGAGCCCCCCAACACAAATGAAGGGTTGAATAAACATGCTTTTTAGACCAGTCAAAAACTCGTGTCAATTCCTGCCAATAATCAACTTCCTCAAAAGGCATTTGTTCAACAGGAGCCCCCGTCACGATAAGACCATCGTAATACTTGTCCTTGATTTCATCAAATGTCTTATAAAAATTCTTCATATGTTCGGCATGGGTGTTTTTCGATTTATGGCTAGCCATATAAAGAAACTCAACGTTAATCTGTAGTGGCGTATTTGCCAAAAGACGTAGCAACTGGGTTTCTGTCACTTCTTTAGTTGGCATTAGGTTAAGGATTAGGACCTCCATTGGTCGTATATCCTGACTACTAGCCCTATTCTCATCCATGATGAAGACATTTTCCGAACGCAATACATCAAGAGCTGGTAACTTATTATCAAGTTTTATAGGCATAACAACATCTCCATCCTTGTCTATTCTATCTTCATATTATAAACCGGGGAGGTATTGTTATCAAATATATATTTTCTCTAGTTAGCTATAGCTTAAAACTATATAAGAAAGCATATTCTGTTTAAAAGAGTTAAAAAGGCCCTAAGGCCTTTTGTAAAATCAGGAATAAATTATCCTGGGAAGTTCATCAATACTTTAGTGTCATAGCCTTCAATAGCTTGACGTCCATTAAGACCGTCAAGTTCAATCAAGAAGGCACAACCAGCAACAACACCGCCAAGGCGTTCTACCATTTCAATTGTGGCTTTCACAGTTCCGCCAGTCGCCAAGAGATCATCAACGATAAGGACACGTTGGCCAGGTTTAATGGCATCAGCGTGCATACAAAGCGTATCAACACCGTACTCTTTTTCGTAATCTGCTGAAATGACTTCACGTGGCAATTTACCAGGTTTACGAACTGGCGCAAAGCCAATTCCAAGTTGATAAGCAACTGGACATCCAACAATGAAACCACGTGCTTCTGGACCAACAATCATATCAATCTTCATATCCGTAGCATACTGAACGATTTCACGAATAGCATAGCCATAAGCTTTTCCATCAGCCATCAATGGGCTAATATCACGGAAAGTAACCCCTTCTTTAGGGTAGTTTTCAATAGATGCAATATAGTCTTCTAATTTCATTTGTTCTTCCTATAGGCATTTTGCCAAAAAATATTTACATATTATTATAGCATGAAACCGTGGATTTAGAAAATACTAACCCCTAGATTCTAAACCAAT
Source organism: Streptococcus sp. SV2 (assembly GCF_030440175.1). Taxonomy (NCBI): domain Bacteria; kingdom Bacillati; phylum Bacillota; class Bacilli; order Lactobacillales; family Streptococcaceae; genus Streptococcus; species Streptococcus sp. SV2. The sequence continues at coordinate 15,193 of NZ_JAQFJQ010000017.1, read as the reverse complement.
CATCTTAGTTGGTCACTACTGCTCTGGCTTATAGAGCCAATCATAAATTTCCCGTGGTGTTCCCAAAGCCATGAGTTCTTGGAACTTAACTAAATGTTTAAGGTCTTGGAAAATCTGACTGTCTTCAATGTCACGTTTTTCAGCTTCTTTATTGACTGTCATAACACCATTATCAATGGTCACAAAGTCCAATTCATCAAAAATCTGAATCATCTTGATAAGGAGAATTTTATCAATTTTAAGGTAATGACTGAGGTCATCCAGTTTATAGCGGACATCAAACTCTGGAAATTGGTAGATGGTCTTATAGAGCCTTGCGAACTGCTCTCTGGTTCCATAGCCGGTCAGATAATAAGCCTGTTTGATGCTATTCTTAAAGTATATCGCTTGGAAATCCTTACCTTCAAACCACTCTTTCAATTCTGTCGCAGATTCAGGCAACTTATTAAGGACTACCTCAGGTGCTGTGTCTGATGCTTCTTCTACCATCGGTACGCCTTCTGGTAGAGTCATATTTTTAGCACGAATATCAAATAATTGGATGCCTTCTACACGCGCATCCTCAAGCATAAGCTGGAGTGTTGTCTGACCATTCCAAACATTTACAGATAAGGTCACGGCTAATTCCAAACCTTGAGCTTGTTGGAATTCTTGAAGCAAATGACCTTTATTAAAGGCGACAACATCAAAACTAGCCTTGCCTTGTTTAACCTTAAACTTAAGATGAGCTCCATTTTGTCCCATAGTCCTGGCTTGAGTCACTGTAATATCATGTAGCCAAAAGACTGGCTTTTTATTATCCATGCCAAAAGGAGCTAATTTCCCCAGGCTCTTTATAGTATCCAAGCTAAGCTCACTGAGCTTGAGTTCCTCGTCTAGATTGAGTGTATTTTTAGCGCTTGTATCAATGTCATTGTCATAGACATAATGGCACAAAATACCGGAGAGTTGACCAAGATTTTCCTCTGGGAGGGTCATCCCAGCTGCTCCAGCATGCCCTCCAAAAGCAGTAAAAATATCTCGATGATTATCTAGGGCATGGAAGATATTGATAGATTCCAGACTACGGGCTGAACCCTTAGCCAGACCATCTTTGATATTTAAAACTACCACTGTCTGACTGATTTGTTCCATGATGCGACCAGCAACAATGCCGAGAACACCCGGATGCCAGCCTTCCTTAGCTAAAACCTGAACAGGTTTATCCAAGTCTACCATAGTCATGGCTTCATCAAAGATTTTTTGAACAACTTCCTTGCGTTCTTCATTTTTGGCATTTATATTCAGAGCAATGGCTTGAGCTTCTTCATCGTCAAATCCGGTCAGCAGTTCAATAGCTGGATTTGGATCGTCTAAGCGCCCCAAGGCATTGAGTTGAGGGGCCAGTTTAAAACCTACTATTTCTTCAGAAATCGTTGTTGGGTCTACATCTGAAATACGGAGTAACTCTTGCAGTCCAATACGCTCAGTAGTCTTTAGAATTTCCAGACCCACCTTGACCATAATACGATTTTCATCCGTTAGACTAACCATATCGGCAATGGTCCCAATGGCTACCAAGTCCAGCATCTCTGTAGGAATGGTCTCAAGGAGAGCCGTTGCCAATTTGAAAGCTACTCCACAACCTGCCAGATACTTAAAGGGATAATCGGCATCTGGATGTTCTGGGTGGACAATGGCGTAGGCATCTGGAAGCTGAGCTGGCATGCTATGGTGGTCAGTAACGATAACATCCACACCTTGCTCTTGCGCATAAGCAATAGCTTCATTTCCCGCTACCCCATTATCAACTGTGACAATAAGCGAGACACCTTCCTGCTCAATGAAATATTTGTAGACACTTTCGTTAGGCCCATAACCATCTGTAAAGCGGTTAGGCAAATAAACTCGAGCTTCAGCGCCCATCATTTCAAGGGCTTCCTTGACAATCGATGCTGATGTCATACCATCTGCATCATAGTCTCCATAGACTAAGATTTGTTCATAATTTTCAATGGCCTGACGAATTCTAGCCACTGCCTTATCCATATCATGCAGAAGATAAGGATCATGAAGGTGTGATAAATCAGCCTTGAGAAAGTCTTCAAGAGCATCTTCTGTCGTAATGCCACGTTCATAAGCAATCTTGGTTGCTGTTTCTGCCAGCCCATGTTCTTTGGCAAGTTTAAAAAAGCCAGCATCTGGCTCTTTTGTATTTATTTTCCAATCATACGTTGATGTAATCATGTTTTTATATTTTCTCCCTGTCATCTAGTCTACTTATTATAACATGAATAAATTTATCAGACTGGATAGAAGTCTGAGTTTTCCAAAAAGAGAACGGAAAAAATCGGAAGATGCATAGACTCGTAGTACATTTATAATCAAGACCTGCTTTTCTAAGCAAAATAATAGTCTGGATATTTCTCCCTTATTTGTCTTGTCTTTTCTCCTCTTCCTTTTATCTAGCTCTATTCTACTATCGTTTTCAAGCAATGTAGGGTAAAACAAGAAGAAAAGGATTCCCTGTCCGGAAATCCTCTACATCAATTTTTATAAATCATCCCTGTACAGGCTTGCTCTGAAAGTTCGACAAAGCCCAGAGATTGGTAAAAGGCTAGATTTTTCTCGCTACGTTCAGTGGCAAGGAGCCGTTGATAGACATTGGGGAAAGTTGCTAAAGCCTCTTCTAAGAGTTTCTTTCCGATACCTTGGCGCTGATGATCTGGTTGCACCAAGAGGTCCTGCACAAAAATGACAGAGTGACCATCTCCTACCAAGCGAATGTAGGCTACTAGCTCCTCCTTATCATAGACTGACAACTGCCAGAGACTGGCTTTGACAGCTTCTTCTAGCATAGATGGGTTGTTAGTATAATTGGTCCAGCCAACCGAGCTGTACAATGCGAGTAGGTCTTCCATCGCTGGAATTTCTTGTTTGTATTCTAACATCTTAACTCCTTTTTTAACCTATAGTGCTGGAGGTTTTCTAAATAAGATTGGATATTTGATGCCGTCTAGAACCCCCCTATTTGTAGTTAAATATATTGGTAGCTAGCTTGTCCGAGATGCGTGGAAATAGCGTATAGCCTTTGTGAGCAACTGCTAAGAGTCGTGGCAGATTGACTTCTCGTTTGTTTTTGCCCAGAATACGGACAATCTTTTTAGCAACGTACTTAGGACTGAGGACAAACTTTTTAACACTCTCAAGATAAGCTCCAGAGGGGTCAGCTTGATCAAAGAAGCTTGTCTCAATTGGACCTGGATTGACGGTTGTCACATAAACGCCCTTATCAGCTAGTTCCAGACGCAGGGCATCTGAGAAGCCAATTACCGCAAACTTTGTCGCTGCATAGACACTTGAGTTGGCTGTCGCAATTTTCCCCGCCATACTGGCGATATTGATGATATGGCCATGGCCTTGCTCCACCATTTTCTCAGCCATCAGACGTGAAAAGGTCATGGTCGCAAAGGTATTGATATCAAACATATCACGGACTTCTTGGCTAGTGTAACAATCATAAGATTTAAATTCGCCGAAGCCAGCATTATTGATAAAAACATCAATACGGCCAAAACGTTGATAGAGATAATCTACCATTTCTTTAATGGCATTGTCGTCTCTAAGGTCAATGGCAAGACAGGTTTTATTTTCCACATGACGATAGCATTTCTCCAGCTTGTCCTTGCCTCGTCCTAAGAGGATAATGCCATCACTTGGGGAGAGCTGCTTGACAATTTCTTGAGCAAGACCTCCTGAGGCACCCGTAATAGCGATAATACGTTGTTTAGCCATTAGATTTCTACCTCTTCCATGTCTCGTACAATGTAGGTATTTTTGAAAATCGTTTGGGCATCTGCCGCCATCCTACCGATGTCTCGGCCCAAGAAACGAGCTGACACATGATTGAGTAACAAACGCTTGGCTGAAGCATCTTTAGCGACCTGGGCTGCTTGTATATTGGTTGAATGTCCATGACTTTTGGCAATGTTTTCATCACCCTTACCATAAGTTGACTCATGAACCAAGACATCAGCACCCAATCCCAGACGAACACTAGCATTCGTCTTCCGGGTATCACCCAAGATAGTAATCACTTTGCCTTTCTTAGGCGCAGAAATATAGTCCTTGGCAATGATTTTTGTACCATTTTCAAGAACCACATCTTGACCATTCTTGATTTGACCAAAGAGTGGTCCAAATGGGACACCAGCTGCTTTGAGAGCCTCAGCATCCAGAGTACCCTCTAGGTCTTTTTGAACCACACGGTAGCCAACACAAAAAATAGTATGATCCAACTTGTCAGCGTAAACAGCAAATTTGTCATTTTCCATAACCAAGCCTAACTTATGCTCATCAATCTCAGTAAAATGCACTCGGTAAGGAAGACGTGTCCCCGAGGTACGAAGACTGGTCATAACATATTGCTTGATACCTACTGGACCATAAACCTCCAAATCTGTTTGTTCTTCACTGGATTGGAAGGAACGACTCGCCAAGAAGCCAGGCAAGCCGAAGATATGGTCTCCATGCATATGCGTGATGAAGATTTTCTTAACTTTACGAGGCTTTATCGTTGTTTCTAAAATCTGACGCTGGGTTCCTTCCCCACAATCGAACATCCAGACTTCATTGATTTCATCGAGTAGCTTCAAAACCAAGCTCGATACATTCCGAGCCTTGGATGGTTGTCCAGCTCCTGTCCCTAAAAATTGTAATTCCATAACGTTCTATACTTTCTATCTATTGTTCTTCTTATTTCTGGACAATATAAGCCAGGCATTCACGTTGTGCAAAGCCATAATAAATCACTTGCCCTTTATACTGAGCCAAAAGTTCGACTAATTCATCCTGATTGAAACTAGCCAACTTAATGACATTTCCCTTAAGCTTAGACACACGACTAAGAAGCTGACCTTCTGGAGTTAGTTCTTCTAGCACCTCTTCATCAAAGTCAACCTTAGCCATCTTAATTTTGCTTCCTTCAAGATAAACTTTATACTGTGGAAAAACTTGAGCAAGTTCAAACAAAATAGTCGTTGTTGGAACCTCTAATTGCTCTGAAAAGACATGGGCAACCTCATCATCTGTTTCATAGCAAAAACCGTATGATTTTCCCGAAAGATTGAGACGAATAAAGGGCTTACGCTCATCAAAAGATGGTGCCAAATTAAACAAATCCAATGCTTTTGACAACTCCAAGTAGTAATCCGTTGCTGCTTCTGGAGATTGTTTCTGGTAGATCTCTGCAAAATAAGCATTAATGACACTTGGTGGAGGGGTAATAAAGGCCAATTTTTGACTGTCCGAAAGATCAGACAGGGCATTTTTCAAATAAACCTTATCCAAACTTGTAAAACCACCATATTTCAAAGCTAAATCCATATAATCAGTCATAAAATTCTTCCAATTTCCATTTATTTTTTGGGGAAATAAATCCTGTAATTTCTTCCACTTCTGTCTCAAAGTTGTAACTATCTAGTAAGGCCAATTGACTCAACTGATAGAGTTTATAAGCTTGGTCTTGATGAACCTTAATACTAAAAGGCTCAAACAGTTGCTGAATCTCATCAATCAAGAGTCTTCTAAGTGTTTCTCTGCTCCCCTTGTCACGCGCTGAGAGGCGAACATTAGGAAAGACGGTTGCCACCAAGTTATCAGCTACATCCATCTTATTGTAGATAGCAAGGCGTGGAATATCACTCATATCCAAGTCTTTGAGAATGTCCAAGACCACCTTTTCATGCTCTTCATGATTGGGGTCACTGGCATCAATGACATGCAAAAGTAGGTCAACATTACGGCTTTCTTCCAACGTTGATTTAAAAGCTGCAACCAATTCTGTTGGCAAATCCTGAATAAATCCAACCGTATCCGTCAGGGTCACTTGAAATTGGTCCTTAAGATAAATTTTCTTCGTTGTGGCATCAAGAGTCGCAAAGAGTTCATTGGCCTCATATTGTTTATCATCCGTCATAAGATTCATGATAGTTGACTTTCCAGCATTGGTATAACCAATCAAGCCAATTTTAAAGGTACTTGAATCAACACGCTTTTCACGAATGGTTTCTCGGTTCTTCTCCACAATCTTTAATTGACGTTCAATATCAGCAATCTGATTACGAATGGAACGACGATTGAGCTCCAACTGACTTTCACCAGGTCCACGGCTACCAATGCCCCCCGCTTGACGACTGAGCATAATCCCTTGACCAGCTAGACGTGGTAACATGTATTTGAGCTGGGCTAGATGTACCTGAAGTTTCCCTTCATGGCTTCTGGCTCTCATGGCGAAAATATCCAAAATCAATTGCATACGATCAATGACTTTTACGCCAAAGGCTGCTTCAAGATTGGTATTTTGACGAGGCGTTAAACGGTTATTAACAATGACAGTGCTAATCTCATCCGCATCTACCATGGCCTTGATTTCCTCTAATTTTCCTGAACCTACGAAGGACTTACTATCATAGCGTTCACGTTTTTGGGTATAGCTAGCTACAACCTCTGCTCCTGCTGTTTTGGCAAGACTGGCAAGCTCCTCCATGGACATGTCAAAATGCTCTGTTTCTTGCAATTCAACACCTACTAAAATAGCACGTTCTTGCTGCTTGGCTGTCTCTATCATAGCAAACCCCTTTTCGAAATAGTCGCCTTCTATTATACCACAGGCAGGGGCAAAGAGGAGGACACGGGCCTTAATTTTTTACAAAGAAAAACAAGTTGAACTTGTCAACTTGCTTCTGCTTAGTGTTTGCGTGTCGGTTTATTTTTCGAACCCTTACGACGCTTACCTTGATGAAGGCTTGGCGTATTTTGAGAAATGGTTTGACGCATTTTCTCTGTTGCCTTATCCACCTTATCTTTAGCCTTAACCAACTCTTGAGTGGCCTTATTAGCACTCTTAGAGGGTTTATTTTTTTTAGGATGAGTCTTGGTAACAGGCTTCACATGACTAGTCCCTGAGACACGCATGCGACGAGACATAGCTAGGAGAATTTTATTTTCCTCATTAAGATTGGTTTGATAAGCCATTGAAAGCACCAAACCAACTCCAATTAGGTTCGAGATGAGTGAAGATCCCCCTTGAGAAATAAATGGCAAAGGAATACCTGTCAAAGGAAGGATGCCTACTGCTGCCCCAATATTTTCAAAAATATGGAAGACAATCATCATAATAAAACCAGTAGAGATAAAGGTATAAAAACGATTGTTAGACCTAAAAGTCACTCGTAACATACGGTAAATGAGGAAGAGATAGGTCAGAAGGACCAAGCCACTACCAACCAAACCAAAATCCTCTGCAATTACTGTGAAAATCATATCACTCTCACGAACTGGGACATTTAACTCTAGATGGTTAAATCCTTTACCATAGATACCACCAGTACCAATAGAAATCATGCCTTGAGTCTGTTGAAAAGCAATGCCATCCGCATAAGTGAAAGGATCCAACCAAGCTGAGATACGGTTAATCTGATAAGTTTGAACCCCCATCTTAATCAGAGCTTCCTTACCCCAATCTGTGATAAAGACCATGACAAACAGGGCTACACCAGCCACAAAGGCTAGAACCACTGGCAAGATGATACGCCAGGATATTCCTGAAACAACGACTATACCCGCTAAAATTGCCAGGAAGACCAAGGCTGTCCCCATATCACCCTGGAGAACCAAAAGGCCCAAAACAGGGAGGGTAACTGCTGTATACTGGAAGAGGAGAAGCCAGTCATCCTTAAGGTCGGTCACTTCTCGTCCTTGCTTAGCCCAGACACCTATCCTCGAAAGAAAGAGGATATAGGAAATCTTCATAAATTCAGACGGTTGAAACAAGGTAACCGATCCAATACTGACCCAGTTTTTGGCACCCGTAGATTCCACCACAGCAGGTGAATAGAAAACAAGGGGCAGGACCATCAACCCCAAGCCAAATACATACAGCCAAGGAGTTATCTTCCAAAGAAACTCAGTGTTAAATAACATGACAACAAAAGCAAGTACTGAACCTAGGAAAATCCATAGTACTTGCTGGGACATGACTTGCACGAGATTCTTGGGGTAATCAAAGTTTGTCGCAATAAATATCGAGACTAGGCCAACCAGTAACAGGATTAGAACTGGTAAGAGAATCGAGTAATCTATCCGACTTTCAATAGTGTTTTTTGACTTAGTCATGTGCACTCCAAAATAAAGATTTAGTAAGAGTTATTATACCACTTTTTCGTCCAGACAAATGACCTAAATGTATAAAAAATTAACATTTTTTTAACGAAAAAAGCAACCACACAAATGTGATTGACTTCTTTCTTTAGTCTTAATTTGACATGTAGCCTTTTCCTTCAGAATTGAAGTATACCCATTGGCCTGAAGGAATCTTAATCCAGCGATTAACAGCCTTATCCCCTGTATGAACATCATAGTAAGAGATTGAACCATCAGGATTTGAAGCCGTTGCTCCTTTCACCTGTCTTCCAGTTTGGTCAAAGTAAAGGTGTTGTCCGTTGATAGTCTGTTCACCGACAACGACTTCTCCCTTAGCATCAGCATAGTACCAGTTATTGTCTCCACTAGTGAAGAAAGTTGAAACTAACTTATCTCCAGTAGCACCGTGGTAGAATGAACGAGTACCATTTGCATTTGGTGCAAAACCACCTTTAACTTGTTTACCATCAGCTCCAAAGTAAAGTTTTTGACCGTTGATGACTTGAGCACCTGTCACCACATGACCTTTAGCATCGGCATAGTACCACTTGTCATTTCCAGTTGTAAAGAAGGTAGAAACTAACTTATCACCAGTATTCCAATGGTAGAATGAGCGAGTGCCATCAGTATTGGTCACAAAGTCACCCTTAACTTGTTTACCCGTTGATTCAAAGTATAGATCTTGACCATTGATGAATTGAGCACCTGTGACATTATGTCCATGTGAATCTGCATAGAACCAGTTATTGTCACCAGTCGTATAGAAACCTGATGTATGAGCCTTAGTTGCAACCCCTTTTTCATCCACATTATAGGTCTCGCCATTGACGACAACTGTCGTATCCACAAGTTTCACACCTGTAATGGCATCGTAGTATGAAGTCGTACCATCAGGATTGTTCACAAACTCACCTTTAACTTGTTTACCTGACTCATCAAAGTAGAGCTCGTCACCATTGATGGTTTGCGCACCACGAAGAACATCACCTTCGTTATTTGCATAGTAAGTGGCATCACCAACTTGGAAGAAGCGATTCTTAACTTGAACACCTTTTTCATTGAAGTAAAGGTTTTGTTTACCTACCTTAGTAAATCCAGTGGCAACATAGCCCTTATCATTAGCGTAGTACCAGTTACCATCTTGTTCAAAGAAGCCTGAGTACTTACGTTCACCTGAATCGCCACAGAAGAACATCAAGTGGCCGTCTTTTGTAGGAATGAAGATGCCTTTAGCTTGGTAACCATTGTCATAGAAGTATTTTTCCTTACCTTCTACTTCAGTCAAACCAGTAGCCATGATGCCACCTTTGAAGAAGTATTGGTAGAATTTCTCTTCCTTACCACTATCATCTTTAACAGTAACTTCTTTCCAACCTGTTTGAGTCGTCAATTTACCTGACTTACCATAAACCAATGATTGACCTTTGGCATTTTTAATAACACCATCAGTAAACATAACACCATTTGGCAAGAAGAAATAGTTTGAACCGTCGATAGCTTGTTCACCAGTTACAAGGTAACCCTTATCGTTAAAGTAGTACTGTTTGCCATTATATGTCACAAATTGACTCTTAGCTTGAGTACCAGATGTTGTATAATAAGTTACCCCTGTACCATCATAAGCAAATCCAGTTTTAGCTTTTGTATCACCAGTCAAGGCAGCTGGAAGGAAGGTACCTTTATCGTTAACGGTGAAGTACAATTTACCATCGCTGAGAACGTAGTCTGAACCACGTTTTTGGATGTTTGTACCGTTAAAGTACTTAGCTTCCCATTGTTTAATCTTCACAGATGGATCAATTGTCTTACCTGACGCTTCCATAACTTCTTTGAAGATTTCTGGATAAAGTTTTTGAAGTTTGTCGAGGAAGGCCCCACCATACTGTGCTTGGAAATCATTTCCTGATGACTTGGTATTTGTCACATAGAGCTTATTAACCAAGCTAGTATCATCAAGCACCTTACCATGCGTATCTGTACGAGTAGCTGTCACTACTTCTTTACCTGGGAGAGTATACAATTGGTCTGGAACCCAGTCAGCAATGACTTGAATACCTTGTTTGTGAAGAGCCTTGAGGGCATCACGAAGATCTTCTTTTGAACCATATTTATTGTTTTTGCTCATGGCAAAGTCGTAACGGTCTGTGAAGGCATAACCATTTTCAATAATAGAATCAAGGAAAGTGCCATCCTTAGATGAGACATATTGAGGTGCAATCTCAAATGACGTAATACCCCATGACTTGAAGAAGTCTGCGTTAGCTGCAATCAATTTGTTAGTATATTGACTATCCTCTTTGACAAAGTCTTGGAAGTTTGAGAAACCTTCGTAAATCACTTGTGCTTCAAGTGCTGCAGAAGAGCTATAAACCTTATCCCCTTCTTTGTAGGCTTTTGTTGATGGTTTGGCAAGAACGTTTTGATCGTCAGTCGCACCTACTGGTACCCAAACTGAAAGGTAACCACTCATATCAACAGTCTTAAAGCCTTTGATTTCATCAGCTGTGAAGACAAGATTTCCTTGTGCATCTGTGTATTTAACAACCTTAGTATCTGAATCATTCAATGAGGACACGATACCTTTATCCGTACCAAGCAAGAGTGGACGGTAGGCTTGGTTCTTGTGGGCTGCACCCATATTTACAGTAATTGTTTCACCATCTGCTAATTTCAAATCTGGGTTATTAGCAATGAGGGTCAACATACCAGAATTACGACCGTATTTTCCACCTTCTGTATCAGTCTTAGACATCAAATCTTGACCATAACGGACAGAAACCAAAACTTCTTTATTGTCTTTAGCAGACGATACGCCATCTCCAGCAAGATTGTGGATATAAGATGTTTGTCCACCAGCTACATATTTAGGACGCGCTTTAAGAAGAGTTGTGATTTGATCAAAGTATGGTGATTTCTTAGCCATGTACTGACCATTATCAGTATACAAGTCTCCATAATAAACACGTGTTGCTGCACCCATTGTTTGAAGCATCAAAGCATAAGCTCCAGGAATATTTGAATGCGTATATTCCTTAGCCACTTTCAACATATCAGCATTATAAATGTCAAAAGCTTGTTTCAATTGATCTAATGTAAAAGTAAATCCATCTGTTGTAGGATCAATTTTTTTGCTGATAATGTCTGCGATAACCGTTTGAACTTCTGAGTCGTGTGCACGAACAAAGAGATAGGTTGCAAAACCAAGTTGATCATATGATGTAACTTCCGCACGGTTTGAAAGACCGAAATAACCACCGTTAATAAGGTCCTTCATTGATGCATTACGAGCACCTGTACCTTTATTAGTTACTGGACGAGTCAATCCATGAACAATAGACAAACGGAGACCATTATCCATAGAAAGGGCAGCTGTATTATGTTCGTCCACATAATATGGGTCGTTTTGAGACCAAGCTTCAAGAATTGAGATATTAGCAAGGGCACGTGCTTCAGACTCATTGACCTTGTAAGCAGCCTTCATGTATGAAGACACTAATTGAAGCATATCGATGCTGACATTGTCCACAGCATCAACACGGATACCATCAAAGTGAGCATCTTTGTCCTTGTCACCAAAGACGATTTGTCCCCAGTTCATGAAGTAATACAATTGGTTAAGCATTTCAGCTTGCACAATTGGGTTTGAGTTGTCGATATCGCTTGATAGCAAGAACTCATAACCAGCATCACTACCACTCTTGATCTTATCGTTTGCCAAACGACTTGTTGCCGTTTGGTCAAGTTTACGGTAGTCTGAGTTAGCCCACTTCGTTAAATCACTATTAACAAAGAGGAGAGCCCCTTTTTGGAAGTGTTCTTTACCTGGAGATTCAGAGTTAATGTCCCATTTATCTTGGTCTTTAACAAAGGCCTCGATTGACTGACGCAACCAGTCTGTTGACTTATTAGCAGCAATCTTAACCTCAATCTTACGTTGAATGATTTGAGCAGCGGCATTCAAGCTAGCTTGAGAATTTTCAATCGTAAAGACATCTTTTGTTTCTTCACCATTGCTAAGAGCCTTAGTCATGTAGTTCAAGTAAGCTACTTGAGTATCCTTATCAGGCCACCAAGACATCAAAAGTGGGCGAAAATCTTTTTCAGTTGACGCTTTCCAAGTTGTTCCTGCTTCAAGGATTTCTTTTGGACGGTACCAACTATCAGCTGTCAAATAACCATCAACAAGTTCAAAGCTTGCTTTTGTTGAATCGTAAGCAGCATTGTTTTTAGTAAAATCAGTGACAAGATTTGTTGTTTCTTGTGTGAATGAATAAGTTGATGTGCTTGAAAGGACACCATTCTCATCAAAATAAAGGACCTGACCATTTACAGTAATGGCAAAGTTTTTCTTATGTGATCCATCTTCTAAAAGATAGTAATATTTACCATCTTTTTCTTTTTTAATATTATCGAGTGAGACTGCAGCTTTAATTTCAGCTTCAGAAAGCTCTTTAGACTTCTCAGTCGTTGGAGCGGCTACTCCAGCATTTGCAGCTACTTCAGATGTTGTAGCTGTTTCTGGTTTAGCGGCTACTTCTGGCTTAGCAGTCGTTTCAGGTTTGGCTTCAACCTCTACTGCTGCAGCTCTATCACTAGTTGCTCCTGAATTTGGTTGAACTGTCGTTTCAGCTGGTTTATCAGCAGTAACTGCTGCTCGGTCTGTTGTTGTGGCATTTGAAGTATTTGCCACCTCTGTTGTTGTGCCTACCTCTTTTTCAACCACAGGATTTGTATTTTCCCCGACTGTAGTTGTTGAAGGTGATCCATTAGTATTATTTATTTCTTCTGCCGAAACAAGTGAAGACGTGGTAACACTAGCACCAACAATGGTAGCCAAGGCTACTGAAGCAACCGCTAAAGTAACCCATTGCTTCTTCACTTTGTGCAGTTTATAGCGTACTTTATTTTCCATATTCAATTTTTCCCCAATATATTTTTTGTCTAAAAATCTACACCTTAAAGACTCATTCATTATATCATTTTTTAGCGCCAAAAAAACTTGATAAATCTTATTTTAACGAGTTTTTTACTATCTTAATGAAAGATTAAATAATTGTCATGTAATCGAATTGGATACTGTCAATAATTTTGTGTAAACACTCAAGTAGAGTTGAAGAATGTTAATCAAATAAGCTTTCAAGTGTGTCAGCACATTGGCCAAACCCTTTGTGGATACGTTGACTTTGCTTGAAATTATAATTTTCAAACAAAGTAACTAAATAACGTTCCAGAGCCTCCTCGTTAGGAGAGTGGGACAGAAATCGGTAATTCGTTAGAAGTCGATTTCGTCGTCACACCTCCGCACAGTTGAGTAGGGCTGTAAAAACTGATGAAATCAGCGTAGTAGAGCCCACTCAACCACTGCGTCTTGCTCGACAATCCAAAGACAATTAAGAGGCTAGGACTATTGTCCCAGCCTCGTTTGACGTTTGATTTCTTTGTTAAGAGACTCAATGAGGTTTGTCGAATAAATGCTGTGCCAAATCTGGTAGGGAAACTGATAAAAAGTTAAAAGATTATCCGTATTCTCCAGACTTTCCATGACTTTCCTATACTTTGGTTTCCATTCAGCGATAAAGTCCTCCAAAGCTAGGACTGCTATTTCTAAATTTTCAGTACGATAAATCGTTTTAAATTGCTTCAAAATAACCGCTCTATCTGCTCGTTTCACTTTACTAGCTAGATTTCGACTAATATGAATTAAGCAACGTTGTTGTTTAGCTAATGGGTAAGCCTGACTGATCATCTGCTCAAGCCCCTTGAAGCAATCGGTCGCTACATGAGAAACCTGTTGAATGCCTTGTTTTTGAAGCTTATCTAACAGGGTGGACCATGAATCATTGTTTTCATTTGGGGCGATTTCATATCCAAGAACAACCTTCTGTCCTTCTGGTGTAATGCCAAGTGCGATATGAATACATTCTTTATTAACGGCTCCACGTCTTAATGGAAGATAGGTTCCATCAAGAAATAAAACAGAGTAATTGGCTTCTAAGCTTCTCTCATGAAAAGCAGAGACATTCTCCTGAGTTGTTTTTGAGATATTAGAAATTGTGGCAGGACTATAGTGATGACCATCCATTCGCTCGATGATGTCGCTAATTTCTCGAGTCGTTACGCCGGTTTGATAGAGTTTGATAACCATCTCTTCCAAGTGGTCATCTCGACGTCCATAAGAGGGGATCAAAGCTGGACTAAAGTTTCCATTACGACTATTACCAGAATTATAGCCTACTTTATCGTAAGGCTCATACCCTAAAAGGGCTGACAATTCTGCTTGAAGCGGATCATTCATCGCCGTTTCAAGAGAAGTACGGAAAAATTCATCAATATCTTGCTTTTGGGCTAAGAAGTTAAGTAGTTCTGTGCTAAACTGAGTCATAGGAATAAATCTCTTTCTAGTAATGTTTCGCAACTCTACTATAACGGATTTATTCCTTTTTGTGTTTACACAACATATTGTATACTATCCTCTGCAAAATATAGATATAAACATTTTATTCTATTTTGTACAGAAAATAACAACAAATGACCATATTCCTTGCCTATTTTCAATCATTTTGATACTCTATAATTGGAGGTATATATGACTAAACAAAAAATAAATCAAATTGTCGGTTCCATTGGGGCCTTTATCGGGATTATTGTATTTATCGCCTACATCCCACAAATTTTTGCCAATTTACAAGGCAACAAAGCTCAACCATTCCAGCCTTTATCCGCAGCAGTATCTTGTTTAATTTGGGTTCTTTATGGATGGACAAAAGAACCCAAGAAAGATTGGGTACTAATTATTCCAAACTCAGCTGGTGTGATTTTGGGTGGACTCACTTTTTTGACTTCACTTTAACAAATTTAATAGTATGTATAAAAAGCTGAGATGAGTGATACGTACCGTGTCAAGTAGACAATTGAAATAAATAAAATGTGAGGAACCAGGTTGCTTTGGGTTAAGCAGTCTGGTTTTTCTTATCGGCAATAGTTTTCCAGTAATCTCTATATTTTTTAGATT
>NZ_JAQFJQ010000016.1:0-42045 GCF_030440175.1 Streptococcus sp. SV2 | reverse complement strand
CTACGATATCACTAAGTTTAAACTCAGTTCTTACCTTAGCCATAATTTCCGATTGCTTAACCGAGTCAATACCCAAATCTGCCTCTAAATCGGCTTCATCCTCAAGTAGCTCTTCTGGATAGCCTGTTTTATCAGTAATAAAACTTTTAACAACTTTACTAATCTCCACCTTACTTAATGGTTCATCTGTTGTCGTATCTGTATTTACTTCTACTAAATCATTATTTGGCTCACCATCATGTGATTTTTGCTCCAGTATAAGTGAATTAAATGTTGAATAAGTAGAGCCAGTACCAGTGCTCTCATTAAATTCTTGAACAATTTTCTCCTGCATCTGTTTTGGTAAAGCAAATTCCAAACCATAATCCTCTATTGAGTTCCCTGATTGAATAATTTTATCTATAAGCTCAATTGGATAGCCTGTGAGTTTATTAATTACTTTTGTAACTTTTTTAGTATTCACTTCTGTCTTAATCATATCTAACCTCAATTTTGATTTTTCCAAGGCGACAATATCATTTTCTTTCTTGGAATTCATATTAATACTACAATGTTCTTTATCAGATAAAATCTCATTAATTAAATTTGTCATAATTTGATTAGCACCACACTCTAAGTACAACTTAACATTATAAGTGTTGTATAGAACTTCAATAATTTCTCTGAAATTAAATGGTGTAATAAGCTGTTCACCTAAAATTTCAACCAGATTAGCAATATCTCTATCCTCATATAGACGTGTTAAAATAGTTGAATAAACTGGAATCTTTGGTAAATTAAACTCAATATCTTTAATAACTTTCTCATATTGATGCTTAATTGGCCGTAATAATTTGGAATGAAACGGGTATGGAACTGGTAAAATTTTTGCAACAATGTCAACTTTTTGACAATATTTTTCCAGTCGCAATATTGATTCTTTAGCTCCTGAAACAACTTTTTGAAATTTTGAATTCACAATTGCTAGCTCTAAGTTATTGTGATTTTCAAGATACGTATTAATTAATACTTCGTCTTTATTATTATTTAATTTAAGTGAAAGCATTAACCCTTGAGAAGAAGTGTCTAAATATTCTAAACTTTTCGCTCTACTATACGAAATTTTTATAGCATCTTTAAAACTAATGACACCTGAAGCTAATAAGGCTGATATTTCTCCAAGGCTATGCCCCAACAAAATGTGAGGTTTTACTTTAAATTCTTGAATTGCAATCCTAAAGAACACTTCATTCGCTATGATAATTGCAGGTTGCATAATTTCGGATACAGTATTAATATCTGATGTCATTAAATGTTCTAGAAACGAATCACCAGTAATACCCTTATAATAATTCTCTGCTTCTGCAAGTGTTTCATCAACAATTTTATTTCTACCCCTCAGATCAGATAGCATATTTACGTATTGTGATCCGTGTCCTGGAAAGATTATCGCAGTTTTACCATCATTAGATTTTTTTATATAAATTCCATTGTTTTCTAAGAGATTCACTTGATTAAATCTTATTCTATTTTTCATACTATTCCTCTAATTTATTAAATTATACTTTTTAAAAATATCTTCAATTTTACCTAGAGCAAAATCAATTTCTTCATTACTCAAAGAAGCAGTTATTGTCGCACGTAATCTACTTTCATTATGCGGTACTGATGGAAAAACAGCAGTTGCAATATATACTCCCTCGGACAATAAATCTTTAGTGATTAACATATTAATTTCATCATCACCAACATATATTGGAACAACTGGAGAAGTACTTCCCATAGTATCTAACCCCATCTTTTTAATTCCTCTTCTAAAGCGTAAAGTGTTTTCCCATAATTTATCTCGTCTCCATGTTTCCTGTTGCATAACCTTTAATGCTTCTAGAGTACCAGCAACTGTGGAAGGGGGCATACTGGCATTAAAAATGTACTGATGAGCCTTATGCTTTATATATAGTGCTGTTTTTTTATCCGTTGCAATACAACCACCAACATTAGCTAGAGACTTACTGAAAGTGGTCATTCTCAAATGTATTTTCTCTCCTACTCCTTTTAATTCAGCAACCCCCTGTCCTTTTTCACCAACAAATCCAAAAGAATGAGCTTCATCAACTAGAATACTAGCATTATATTTTTCTGCTAAATCAGTTATCCTCTCTAATGGTGCCATATCTCCTTCCATGGAATAAACACCTTCTACAATAATAAGTTTCTTCTTGAAATTTTTACTATTTTCTAATATATACTCAAGTTTATCCATATCATTATGTTTAAAAATTCTTAGCTGTGCATTTGATAAACTCATTCCATCCACTATACTCATATGATTATATTGGTCAGTAATTATTACTGTATCCTCATCAGCAATTGCTGAAATAGCAGCTAAATTTGCTAAATATCCAGCACTCAAAATTACAGCCGCCTCAGTTCCAAAAAAATCGGCACAAGCTTTCTCTAGCTTTGTATGCAAATCTGTCGTACCATTGTGTAATCTTGCACCACATGTTCCTGTTCCGTATTGAATTAATGCATTCTGAGCTGCCTCAATAATAGCTGGATGAGTAGCTAAATCCAGATAGTTGTTAGATGTCAGCATTACTACTTTTCTATCATCAATTGTAGAAGTCCCCCTTTGAGCAGATGAAAAATTAGGTTCAAACACATAATTTCCAGACTCTTGCCCTTGAATTATTTGCTTTGTCATTTGTTCAATTTCTTTTTCAAATTCTGTATTTTTAATCATTTTATTACTCATTCAACAACACCTTCTTAGCTAATTTTAGTTTCTTTTTTAAATCTTCAACATCATTATATATGATGGATAAGTCAGATTCTTCAAAAGTTAATCCGACTGGGTTATCGCATGACATTGAATTAACATCAATTGTTTTTAATAATTGATATGTTAAATTCAACTTTAAAAGTTTAGACTCTTCAGTATCAACTTTTTCGTCAAATAATTTTTCACAATTATTTTGAAGACGATTTAGTAATTCAAACGCTTCACTAGCTCCTAAATAATCATAACTCTTAGCTTTAATTGAAAATTTGGTGTTAGCACTTTTTGAAAACGTTCCTAAAACAGTATCATCCTCATTAACATCCTCACTTCGTTTAACAACGTAAAAGCAGGCACCCGATTTTATCTCTGTTTCAAAAGATAGAGACTTGCTGTAATTTCGAAATACTTCAACATATTCATCCATTACGTTACCATTAACAGCACCTACGATTATGATGTCGTTTTCTCCATTCTGCAAGCTAAGAATTCCTTGGTTTAAGGCAACTGAAAACGAGTCCATTCCATGATCATAAACAGCATTAGTACCTTGAATATTATGATAATTCGATACTCTACTTGCTACAATATTGTCCATAAAGCCTGGTAAGCTATCTTCCTCAATAGACTCAAATTTACCTTTAAAATTAGACTCAATCTCATTCAATTCTGAATTAGATATAGTAATATTTTCTTTATCTAATATATCTTTTAGGATTTTAGTATATTCCACACTTCTGATTCTAATATCAGAATGGTAAGCATTTGTAAGCCCCATTGTGGAACCTACATATACTCCCACCCTACTCTTATCACTACCATCCAATTTATTACCAATTGCCTCAGTAGCAGCAATTAATGATATTTGTTGAGCATAGTCAATTTTATTCAGAATCTTAGGTGGGATTTTATACTTAATAAACGGAAATTGGAATGGTTGATCATGTTCCGTTTTATTAAGTATATCTTTTAACGTTTTCTTATTTTCATCAAAAACTCCAATTCCAACAATTGAAAAGTCACTATTTCCATTATTACTATGAAAATCAAAAGCTTGTTTATTATGAAAACTTGGAAGATACTCCTCAACAAGAATATTTCCATTGATACCACCAAATCCAAATGCGTTAATTAATGCACGCCTAGGTCCTGAATTTCTCCGTTCCCATGGTGTATTTTTTACATTAACTTCTAGATAATCTTTTACAATATTTTTTGATTTATCTGATAGCTCTGTAAAATTATAGGTTGGTGGATATTGATTATTTTCCATTCCCTTCAACACTTTAATCAAGTTAGCCATTCCAGCAGCAGAAAATGAATGTCCGATTTGTGACTTCAAAGATCCAATTTTTATTTTATGTTTCAGATTTTCTTCAACACATAATTTAACTATTGACTCTAACTCAACATCATCTCCAACTGGAGTACCTGTGGCATGCATTTCTACATAGTCAATATCATTGATAGTTAAGTTTGCTCTGTTTAAAGACTTCTTCATTGCCAAATATTGGCCAGAAGTACTTGGGGCATAGATAGATTGTCCACTACCATCACTGGAGACTCCGCTACCACTTATAATACCAAGTATTTTGTTATTATCTTTAATTGCTTCAGAAATTCTTTTAATAATTATTGTACCTGCTCCTTCACCCGGTGTAAGCCCATCATTCTCTTTGTCCAAAGGCTTCGATTTAGAATGAGACAATCCACCAATTTTAGAAAAGGCTACATTTCCTGTTACACCCATGTTTCCTAAGGCGCCTGTTACTATAGCAAACTTAGAAACTTTATTATGTAATAATTTAATCGCCTCATCTATCGCTATTAAACTTCCTGAACAAGCACCATCAACTACAAAAGAGAGTTGATTAATTCCAAGAAAATCAGTGATATCTGTAACAAGGCTACTAGGAAACATACCATCTATATTTCTATCTTCTAAATCTAATTCTTCATACAGTCTACTACCAAATTTATCTGTTATTTTTTCTAGACTTCCCCTTTGAACTAAAGAACTTTTCTCGACTTCATTTAAATAATTCTTTCCAAATTTATATAACATGTAATCACTTATATCTAAATCGCCGAGCATATTCCCTATAATTAATGATGAATCTCTTAATTCATTTATATTAAGATTAGCTTCATCGATTGCTTGTAAAATAGTGTACAAAACCATTTTTTTAGTTCTATTCAAAGACAATATTTTTCCATCATCTAAATTGAACTTGGAAATATAATCCATTAATGAACCCGTATTATCAAGATATGCACTATTTTTGCAGTAAGTTTTATCAGGAACATTTTCATCTTCATTATAATAATCATTCACATTCCAAACTTCGTTAGTTACTTCTCTAATCCCTTGAACTCCGTTCTTAATGTTTTTCCAAAAGTTTTGTACATTATCTGAATTTGGTGGATATAGAACTCCGTATCCAATGATAGCAATTGGCTCGTACATAATAACTTCCTCCTTAGATAGATCTATTTAATTTAAGGTTAAAAGCAAAAGTTTAAGTTAATCGGATTAACTTGAGTCCAAAAATAAAAGTTAATCGGATTAACTTTTGCTTTCCTATATTTTATCATTACTTAAGAATTTGTCAACAATTTATTAAAAATTACTAATCTTCATTTAAGCTACCATATTTAACTAATTTGGCTCATTACTAGTCAAAATTCTTCTTGTTGCTAAGAATATTTTTTTCTGACTCTATAATTTCAGTAGTGGGTGGATCTCATTCAGATATTGCGGGGCTTTTTGTATGCCCAATTTATAAAATTAAGTTAGATACAAAAAGCCATCTATGTTAGACTCAGATAAACACCACATTTATCCGAAAGGAACTAAAAAAGAAGGGATTAATCAAAATCGTCAAACAAAGGATAACAGAAGAAATGATTTATATAGAGGAATATGCTGGTGCTATTATTACGTCTAAAAACATTGAGTATAGCTCTTTACTTGACAACCCTAATGTTGCAACTGAACTCAAAGATTATACTGGTCTCGGTCTATGGGACAAATACATTCTCCCTCATAGCAATGAATTTCCATTTGAAGAATGTACCGCTGAAACTATTCGAAATTACTTTGAAAAATTGGACTTACTTCCGATTAACAATTATACTGCTGTTGTTATAGAAATGGGCATTTTTCAGTCATTTAAAATGATAAGCAGTCGTGGAGTTAAGTAAGACGACTCAAATAAATCCTATAAAATCAACATTTCTAGGATTTTTGCTTGCTTAAAATATTTTTGTCTGATTAGACGATGTATTATAAATTCTAATTTAAGATTCTATAAATTATTTCAGAATTAGCCCTTTTATAAATCTGTATTTTCAAATCGAATAACATCAAGCTCTTTTTCTGATTGGTCTTTGTAGAGTGCAATCAGATTATCAGTTTTTTTCTGAATGTCCTTTTCATATTTAAGAGTGATAAGCCCTATTTTATCTTCATCAGACATGGTGTTAGTGTTTTCCAGTTCCAATGCTTGATTAAGCTGTTCTGTGGTGTAGGTCTTCTGCTCCACTTCTTTTTGAAATTCTGCATAGTCCAAAAGACTTTGTAAGAGTAATTCTTCCTCCGCTGTGCGAGCATAATGCCAATCGTTGGCTAAACGTTCTAGATGTTCTGCCCACTTTAAATCCCCTTTCTTTTCACCAAGCTCACTATAAGGAAAGAGTTCGTCAACATCTATTTTTAAGGCTTTCGCAATATCTTCTAGGCGCTCCCAACTTGGTTCGGTAGTGCCTTTTTCATAGTTAATAATTGTTTGTTTGGTCACACCCAGAAGTTTTCCCAATTCTTTTTGGGTCATTCCTGCTTTTAACCGGGCAGATTTAATATCAAGCTCCCCCGCTCGTAAGACATTGGCATAGTTATATAAAGCTGGCATTGGATTTCACACTTTCTATTTAGGTAAAATTTGTTTTTACTTTTTAGTTGACTAGTAAAAATATGTTTTGTATAATGAAAATAATCGATAGGTAAAATAATTATTTACCTCTTGATTATATAATATTTTACCTTGAGAGTAAATGGAAGGAGGCTAAAATGACACACTTTTACGATTATCCCCAAACGGTTAAATTGGTTAATGGTTTGAACTCCGTCTCAACCTTAAAGAAATGGCGCTTAAAGATTGAACGCTTAACAGGACATGCCTTTGAAGAAAGCCGAGTACGAACAGGCAAACGTTCTTACAGTAAGGTTACCCTCTTTACTGATAGTGACATTGAGCAGTTGCAACAGGTCGCCCATTTAAAAGGCAGTCTGGGACTAGAGAAAGCCATTCTCAAAGTCTATCCGCTAACCCGTGCCTCACCTGTTCCTTTGACTAAACAAGTACAGGGACTATCTGTTCAAGTGTCTCAACTGAACAATCAGGTTGAGAGACTAACCAGAGATAATCAAGTTCTAACCTTGCGCCAAACCGCACTGGAAAAGCGCATAGAGGTCTTAGAACACCCTAAGAAGCGAACACTCTTTGGCAAGTGAGCACGGTACAGCACCAACGCCGTGGGCGAGTGGTCAACACGGTAGCCCACAAGGCGGTAGGGGCTCGAAACGGGCGAGACTTGCCACTAAAATAAGTGCCCCACTACTAATAGGGGGTACGAACGTACACGAAAGTAGGGCTAACTCCTTGAGACGTCTGGGGTTAAAGCCAATCAGTTGAAGTTTTCGCTGAAATCCCTTGGGAGAGTAGGGTTCAAAGCTAATTCTGCGTACGTTTAGAAAAGATAACTACTTTAAAAAACACAAAGGAGTATACGATGACAAACTTAACACTAACTGACACAACACTTAAACTTGGCGAATTGAACCTTGATAAAAGTCAATTCATGCTTCCTAAAAAAGTAGTGGTACTTTCTGCTCGTATGAGTTATAAGTATCAAGAAGTAAATGGCGAACAAGTCCGAACAGACGAACCATCCAAACTAGTTTGTAGCGTTCAAGATGCGGATAAAATCAAAGTGTTAAAAGAAATGAACATTGCCATTGAGGAACTCAAAGCGATTACGCTTGAAATTCATGACAACCTCGACAAAATCACAAAACTAGCAGAAAATGACGGGTTGCTTGATAAGACCGTTGAACTCGTCAATCCTCAAGTCCGTCTCATGTGGAACATGACTCGTAGTAACTGGTCTGGCGTAAAACTAGTGGCAAACGACCTTAAAATCTTTGGTAATTAAACATGGACAACAGCGTGAGGATTGACTACTTCGCTGTCACTGTTAAAGATGTTCCACCAGAGGAAGTTTTGGAAGAAATACTGCTCATTCCCCAAGATAAGTTTGCGCTTAATGCTTGGGGAATAAACAAGTATCAACGCCATTATGCTTGTTCAGACATCAAGGTTTACTTTAACCAAGTCTTAGATAACATGGGGGTCTATCTGGAACTTAAAGGAAAAGGTTGTCGTCAATATGAGGAATTTATGGCAGGTAACGTTAATAACTGGGTAGCTCTGGTCACACGCCTGTACCGCTATCAGGTCAACTTTACCCGAATAGATATAGCTAATGACATCTACGATAAAGCATTATCCGTTCAAACCCTCTATGCCTATTGTAAACGGGGCTTGTGTATCACGAGAGCACAATATATGGACTATCACGAGCGTTCAATTCTTGAAACGGGCGAACGAGTTGGTGAGACGGTCACCATAGGCGCACGAGGAAGTCAACAATGGTGTGTTTATAACAAACTCATGGAACAAAAAGGAAAAGGTAAAGTCACTGATGAGACCCATTCTTGGGTCAGAGCAGAGCTACGTTGTTGGCAAGGCAAAGCTAATATCATTGCTCAACAAATATACCTTAAAAAACCTTTGACAGCCATTTACTTTGAAGCTATCAACGGACACTACCGCTTTGTCAGACCTAATGACAAGGACACCAATAAGCGCAGAAGACAGCCGGTCAAATGGTGGCTTGATTACCTCCAGACGGAAACCAAAACTCGCTTGAGTATTGAACGTACCAAGCCAACGCTTAGACAGTCAGAACAATGGACGGAAAAACAGGTCTCAAAGACTTTAGCCAAACTCTATGTGGCTAAATATGAGGCAACCACACTTGAAAGAGCAGACCAATTTCTCCAAGACCTCTTAAAGTTGGGATTATCGAAATTTACTAACAGCGATGAAAAGGAGATTGAACAATATGTCCGTGAACACCAGAGCTCCAACACTTGGGGCATACAAAAAGACGACTTGCCGTAAACAAATCGCCTTAGAAATAATAATCGCTAACATTATATCATGAAAGGACAAAAAAGACTATGCAAGTGATTTTACCAGACGAACAAATTCATCAGCTACAACTGTTAATTAGCCAGCTTATAGAAAACGAAATAAAAAATAAATTGGATAGTAACAACATTGAAAGTCCCTTCTTGAACAAACAACAAACTTGTAAGTATCTAGGAATTGCCAATAATACGCTTGATTCTTGGATAAAAAAGGGGTTACCAGTTATTCGAGTTGGAAAAACTGTCCGATTTGATAGAGCCGAACTTAATCACTGGTTACAAAATCAGTAGCATTCTAACCGTGGCCTGATATAATGAAGCCACGGTATTTTTCTAGCTCAATTCAAAAAAGGAGAATACTATGTCAATTACAAAAACTAAAAACGGAACTTATCGCTTACGTATCTATGTCCCAGAAGAAGTCAAATCCTCATTGGGAATTAATAAAAAAGTGATTGAAAAACGTTTCAAATTAAGGAGTGAGGCTAAAAAATACGAACTTGAATTACAAAACAAGATTGATAAAATTTTAAGCGGAGAATCAACCAAATTGGAAACAAATGGCTCAATCCTCTTTTCCGATTTTTATCACAATGTTTGGTGGGAATCCTATAAAGCAGGTCAAACAACATCTACCACAAAACCACCTTCACAAGCTACTATTGACGGTACCGAAATTGTCTTTAGAAAACATATCCTACCCTTGCTTGGTAATTATTCCATTGATTTTCTCAATCAAAATAAACAGGTTATCTTGAACCTTTTGACACAAAAGGCAGAAGAATATGCAAACTTCAAAGTCATTAGAAGTTACGTTAATTCTATTTTTGATTGGGCTGAGGAATTGGAATATATCGAAACTAATCGTCTCTCTAAAACAATTAGCCGTATTAAGGCAACTAAAAAAATTAAACTACAAGAGAGTAAAAATGATGAAGATTTATATCTGTCACAATCAGAACTTCAAGCATGGTTCACCGCTTTTGAAGAAGATTTAGAAAACGACAAGCTCCTATTCAAAGATTATGTGTTATTCTATACAACTTTTTTCTTAGGAGATAGGAAATCCGAAAGTTACGCTTTGCAATGGAAACACATTAACCTAAAGAAACAAGAAATTCAGTTAGTGAAAGCCTTGGACAAGTATAAAAATCCAAAATCAACTAAGGGAAATAAAAGGACAACTTTCCATATTCCTATTGAACTAACTGATTTACTCTGTGCTTGGAAAAAACAACAAAAATTGGAATTGGCAAAATTCAATATTATCCAATCTGATGAACAGTATGTTTTTACTTATATTGATACAAAAGGAAATGTTAATAGTCCCTTACACGCTGATTATCTTAATAATAAGATGAAGTCAGTCGAACGCCGTCATAAGGAACTAACACACGCTACACCTCATAAATTACGTCATACGGGTGCAACTCTTGCCAAACAATTTGGCACATCACTAGAGGACATTTCAGAAGCTCTAACGCATAGCGATACTCTCACAACTAAGACCTATGTCAACACTTCAAATGTCATACCAATGGCTGTTGGTGAAATTGCCTACCGTAACCTTAAAAAGTAATGGTGTGAATTTGGTGTGAAAAGTGGTGTGAATTTTGCCAAAAAAACATCAAAAAACACCCCATGGTGTGAACCATGAAGTGTTGATAAATGCTGTATTGTAGCCGTTTCTTAACGTTTTGAGAACTGGCTAGCTTTACGAGCTTTCTTAAGACCTGGTTTCTTACGTTCAACCATACGTGCATCACGAGTAAGAAGTCCAGCGCGTTTCAATGAATCGCGGAAGTCTGGGTCTACTTGAAGAAGTGCACGAGCGATACCGTGACGGATCGCACCTGATTGACCAGCGTATCCACCACCTACAACGTTAACGTGTACGTCGTATGAACCTTCAGTTGAAGTAACTGCGAAAGGTTGGTTGATAACGAGACGAAGGTCTGCGTGTGGGATGTATTCTTCTACATCTTTTTTGTTAACAGTGATTTTACCAGTACCTGGAACCAAACGTACGCGTGCAACAGCGTTTTTACGGCGTCCTGTACCTGCATATTGTGCTTGTGCCATTATATTAGTGCTCCTTTCCTCTTAGAATTAGATAAGTCCTGAGATATCAAGTACTTCTGGTTGTTGTGCAGCGTGAGTGTGCTCACCGCCAACGAAGACTTTCAATTTCATACCTTGTGCGCGTCCAAGAGTGTTGTGTGGAAGCATACCTTTAACTGATTTTTCAATCAAACGAACAGCGTTTTTAGAACGAAGTTCACCTGCTGAGATTTGTTTCAATCCACCTGGATACATTGAGTGAGTGTAGTAGATCTTATCAGTTGCTTTTTTACCAGTCAATTTAACTTTTTCAGCATTGATAACAATTACGAAATCACCTGTATCAGTGTGTGGTGTGAAAGTTGGTTTGTTTTTTCCGCGAAGTACGCTAGCAACTACTGCAGAAAGACGTCCAAGTGGCACATCAGTTGCGTCAACGACATACCATTTACGTTCAACTTGGCCTGGTTTAGCCATAAATGTTGTTTTGTTCATGATTTCTCCTATATATAGTTCGATTTTTGTTTACGAGTGATGGGTGTTCCTTCCCATCGAAAAGTATTTGGAAGGTTCCGGGGCCTTTCAAATGGGGTAAACAATACCGTTTAACATAATATCAAAAAAACACGTCCAAGGCAAGTCATTTGGAGGTGTTTTTCTTTTATTTTTTTAGCCTCTGTTTTATAAGGTAGGTAATAGAATTAGCCCTCAACACCCCCTCCTCTAAGGGATGCAAACTAGTCCTCAGATTCCCAAAAAAGCTGGTCCAGAGTTTTGTCTAATGTTTTACAGATAGCAATGCACAGATTTATAGTCGGGTTGTAGTCTCCCTTTTCAATAGCAGAGATGGTCTGACGAGAGACCCCTATAGCATCTGCTAAGCCTTGTTGAGTGAGGTCTTTTGCCACACGCGCTGACTTTAATTTTAAATTTTTCATTTAAAAAACCTACTCTTCGTCTTCTAGCTCTTCCAAACGGTTTTTCTTGATTCTTTTAATAATAACCCAGCAGTCACAAATAAGGATCAAACCCAATGTCAAAAATGCTACACTACTCATAAGATTCTTCCCTATCTTAAATGACTGAAATAGACTTAAGAGGCCCATTAGCAATATAAAAATTCCCAAAAAACACATTACCCAGGAAATTATAAGCATCTTCTTCTCAAGTTTTTTGTCTAGTAACCATGGATGCCCATTACGTGATACGCTGTGGACTAAAACCACGCACATAGAACCAAAGAAAGTGATGATTAATAGTGACTGCACTAATTCGACGGAGTGTGTCTTACTAGCAACCATAATCGTTACAAATAGACCAAGCATGGCCACCCAATAACCTCCAGCAGCAGATTCTCCACTGATTAACCGAGCACGTTCATCCATCGTGCTAGCTACTTTTTTCTTTGACTTTTTCATTTTGTTTCCTCCATTTTCTAGATTCATTATATCATTATTTTACACAATGTCAAATATATCATTCATTTTGTATAAGTTATATTTTTATTTGCTATTAACATATCATTTTAGAAAACAAAAAATCAGATAGGAAATCCTATCTGACACTTTTTCTATCTAGCTTCTTTACCAATCGTGAAGACGGCCAAGGTATCTGGTCCGACGTGGGTAGAGATGACTGGACCAAGTGGCATAATAAGAACTTGCTCAATGCCATCAACTGCTAACAAATCTTCTTTGAGCTTTTCTGCCGCTTCGATGTCGTTAGCATAAGCAACAATTGCTGTGCTATGACCAATATCTTGAGTAGCATGCAGAAACATTTCCTTAATAGCTTTTTTACGTCCTCGAATCTTGGCCAAAGGAACCAACTTGCCTGAGGCATCTAACCAAAGGAGAGGCTTGATATTAATCAAACTACCAATAATGGCTGAACTCTTAGAAAGACGCCCCCCACGCATCAAATGGTAGAGATCATCAACCAAGAAGTAAGTGCGTAATCGTGGCAAAATAGCTTCAATCATGGCTTTGGTTTCAGATAAACTCTTACCCTTGTCACGGGCCTCTGCCGCCAAGATAGAGAGATAACCTTCCCCACCTGCTGCCGCTAAAGTATCTACAATCTCAATGACAGCTTCTGGGTATTCATCCAAAATCATGTCACGCGCCATAACAGCACTTTGATAAGTACCTGAAAGCACTGATGAAAAGGCAATATAAAGAAGGGCATCACCATTTTTGGCGTGACGACGAAAAACCTCTTCAAATTGACCAACATTCACTTGGCTAGTAGTCGGCTGACTGCCTTCCTGCATACGTTCCAAGAGACGGTCACTCGTTAAACGGTTAGGTCCTACGGTCTCATAGGTAGTATCATCCAGAGTAATGGTCAAACCAACGAGTTCTACCTCATTTTCCTGAGCCCATTTTTCATCTAAATCTGCTGTTGAATCTGTCAAAATTTTGAATGTCATATGTCCCTCTATTCTATTTCATTTAAAAGATCCTGTAATTGACCTAATTGTGTATCATCCCATGGACCTAACTTGGGTGTTTTTAAGTCAATATGTGCCGACATCTTGTCTAAGTCCGATTTAACGGTATTGACACGTTCTTCCAACTCTCGTGCTGAAACACGTAAAGCCCCCTGAGAAAATATAGCCCACTGTTCATTTAGGTCACTGGTTGCTACCTCAACTAGATGTTGAACGGTATTCATCTCAGCTGCTGCTCGCTCAATGTAGCTATCTGCTGTCTCGTCTTCCTCAGTAAAAATAACACTGATACGATATTGGTCATAGCGCTGACGGGCTCCTGGAACGAACTGAGCATCAAATACACAGATGACATCAATATGTTCAAAGTTGGCATAATGATTAAGTTTACGAAGCAGTGTTTCACGAGCTTCATCAAGCTGATTAGTCTTAAAGAGTTGACGGGTTTCTTGCCAAAAGGCAATCATGTTATAACCATCAACCAAAAGTATTCTTTTTTTCATCGTTACAATCGGTTTCGATAAACTTCATACATGAGTACTGCAGCTGCCACGCTAGCATTAAGGCTCTGTACATGGCCACTCATAGGGATAGTAATCATTTCATCTACTTGTTTTTTGATGTTAGCAGAGATACCTTTTCCTTCATTACCGATAATCAGAGCAAGTCTCCCAGCGGTGTTCCATTTATGAGATGGTGTACCATCCATGTCTGTTCCAAATATCCAGAAGCCTGCTTCTTTAAGCTTATCAAGAGTTTGACTAAGATTAGTCACTCGAGCAATGGGAATATGCTCCACTGCTCCTGTTGAGGTTTTGGCAACGACAGGTGTTACCCCCACAGCACGGTGCTTAGGAATAATAACACCTGTTACCTGAGTAGCATCAGCCGTACGCAAGATGGACCCAAAGTTATGAGGATCGTTGAGTCCATCTAAAATAAGAATGAGAGGATTTTCCTCTTGCTCAACCTTGTCCATAATATCTGAGAGCTCAGAATAAGCAAACTCCGACACACGAAGAACAAAACCTTGATGGACAGCTCCACCTGTCATATCAGACAAGGTTTTCTTAGGTGTCCAAGAAATAGAGACCTTCTTTTCAGCTGCCAAAGCCTTGATAGCATCAACATTTTTCCCTCGAAGATCATCTTGAATATAGAGTTTATTACCAGTATTAGCCTCGAGACTTTCTGTTACAGCGTGCACGCCATAAACAATGTCTAGACTTGATTCTTTAGTTGTTTTCATAAGCCCATTCTATCATAAAAAAGGCCCTCTTACGAGGGCAAAGCATATTAAATAAACGTAATTGCTGCTAGGTAAAGCACGAGAAGAACAAGAACAACAGTTGCAGCAGCCAAAGCTTGCTTACCAATTGTATCTGGATCTGAGATTGATTCTGCAATCTTTCTCGCAGCTTGAGTAATGGTTTTACCTGCTGCTTGGAAGATATCAATTGAACCTGTGCTTGTTGAACTATTTCCAGAAATCGCTGAAGACCAACCACTCAAAACCTCAGCAATTTGATCTGCCAATTGCTGTGTCAAGGCTCTAGTTGTCTCAGCCAACTCATTAACTGCTGTAGCCTGAATGTGATTAGCTGCTTCAGTATAGTTGTTTACACTAGTATTATAGGTTACCGGTATAGTCATTGTTGTCGTGGTCGATGGGTACTGGGTCCTTTGATAACCACCAGGAGTCACCGGCAGATCTCCATCATTGAAGACGCTAAATGTTTGTGTCAGATAATGGATATTATTATCTGTATCGATCAACTCAA
Source organism: Streptococcus sp. SV2 (assembly GCF_030440175.1). Taxonomy (NCBI): domain Bacteria; kingdom Bacillati; phylum Bacillota; class Bacilli; order Lactobacillales; family Streptococcaceae; genus Streptococcus; species Streptococcus sp. SV2. The sequence continues at coordinate 26,716 of NZ_JAQFJQ010000016.1, read as the reverse complement.
AGGTCATCTTATGGATACCAGTCGTTTGCTCTGCCAAGTGGTAGGCACTCAAACCAGCATTTACTTCATCCAAAGTTCCTTCAACAAAGTAGCTATGGTGAATTTGTTTCCCATCAAGAACAAGATTAAGACCCTTAATCTTCTTACCGTCCATCTTGTTAACATCGAAGTTGACGTTAAAGATTTCACCACGTGCCAAATAGAGAATATCTGTATTTCCTGTAACAGCTGGGTGATCTTCAAGAAGAGAACCGGTACTATCACGTTTAGGAACTACAGTGTAAACTTCGGAGGTGATTGGAGTCGCTAGAATCTCTGAGATAAGCCCATCCGTAAAGGTTACTTCTGACGAATAAGTCAAACTCTCGCTCTGCAACATTGAAACCACTACAGAAGTTTCAAAAACTTCAGAAGTTGATGTTGAATCTTTCCATCCAACTGTGAGGACAGTCAGACTCTCCTCTGTATTTTTATTTGACTGACTTGCTTCTGCGTTCGTTGACGCAAGAGAGCTGGCAGTGCTTGCAGCTTCTGAAGCAAGTTCGGAAGTTGCAACGGCTTGGCTAAAATTAGTAGCACTTACAGATGTCGTATGAGAATTTAGGGAAGAAAATTCCGATTTTTCAACAGCATGTGTATTCCCAGCAAGTTCAGATGTATAAAGTGTGCTTTCACTTTTATACATGGATGTCACCGCTTGAGATTCAGCTGTCGCTGTAGCCTCACGAGACTTATCATAAGTAAGCACAATGTTTGGCTTGGTTTGCTCAGAATCAGATGCCGGCTTTGCATCACCTCGCTCAGATGTCGCTGTTGAACTACCTGCACTAAAAGCTTGTACTTGAGCCCCTTCTGAATGAGGTGTAGCCTTAGAAACTCTTGTCTCTACGATATCAACTTGAGAGTGCACTTCAAGAAGTCCCTCATCCGTTTCACTCGAAGAAACGACCATTAGTGATGTTGATGTCACTACTGAAGTTACTTGACTCGCTGGCTCTGCCTTTGCTTCCACTGCTGAAAAATCAACTTGCGGAGCAAGAGGAGCTGGAGCCGGAGTCTCACTCTTAACATAATCTATATTAGCTTTGTCAGGACTTGCCTGAACTTCATCTGCTTTACCTGTTTGTAGCGTAAAACTAGATAAAATCAAAGCAGCAAACGTTGTATATAAAACTTTTTTCTTAGCTATTTCCATTCACCTCCTCATTTTTTATATGGCTTTATTTATTAATATTATAGACTTTTTTTTTACTTTCTGTCAAATTAGTTTTATTAAAAAACGTTATAATATCAGGGTTTTACACGTGTCAGACCCTCCTTAATTTTCTCATTTTTGACCTTCTAAATATCAGTTTTATCTTATTTTTTATTGGCAAACCGCTTAATTTCTTTGATTCTCAAATCATTTTGATTTTGAGGATTTTATTATTTGCTACGACTAATAGGAGTTGTAAGATAAGCAAAAAATCCTGCAATGGCAGAATTTTTTAGATTTCTCTTTCAACTTGATCAATACACCAAGTAATTAATTCTTCTAAGCGAGTCAGGTCTTCAGTCATATGAAGATAGCCCATGACGGCTTCGAAGCCTGTTGACATTTTATAAGTAATAACATCCGTATTTTTAGCCTTGGTGTGACTATGGGCATTACGACCTCGTTTGTAGATGTCCAGTTCTTTTTCAGTCAAGACTTCTTGATCTAGCATTTTTTCAATGAGACTAGCCTGAGCTTTGGCCGAAACATAGCGTGTAGCTAGACGGTGCAGTTGATTTGGCTTGGTCTGACCTTGAAAAATCAGGTGACGACGAATGTACAAGGAATAAACAGCATCTCCCTCAAAGGCAAGTGCAATACCATTGATAAGATTGACATCAAGGTGTTTAGTCACGTGTCCACCTCACACCATCCTTGGTATCAAGAAGTTTGATACCTTGAGCAGCCAACTCATCGCGAATACGGTCCGCTGTCGCAAAATCCTTGTTAGCACGCGCCGCTTGACGTTCTTCAATGAGTTTTTCGATATCTTCATCAAGGACTTCCTCTTTGAAAACAATTCCAAAGACTTGAAGTACTTTTTCAAAAGCATCTTTAACCGTTTGATCATAATGGCCTGAATTAATCCATTTAGCCATGTCAAACAGGACAGTTACACCGTTTGCTGTGTTAAAGTCATCATCCATAGCTTCCTGGAAAGCGTCCAGATAAGTTTGTAACTCAGCTTGGTCCACCTGACCTGTTAATGGAAGACTGTGGGTGTTTTTCAAATACTTAAGATTGACTTCAGCATCATGGATAGCTTTTTCGGTGAAGTTAATTGGCTTACGGTACTGTTGTGTCGCTAAGAAGAAGCGAAGCACTTGACCATCAACTGTCTTAAGCATGTCATGAACCGTTACAAAGTTACCCAAAGATTTTGACATTTTCTCATTGTCCACATTGACAAAACCGTTGTGCATCCAGTAATTAGCAAAGGTCTTGCCAGTCTTGGCTTCTGATTGGGCAATTTCATTGGTATGGTGTGGAAATTCCAGATCTGCACCACCACCGTGGATATCAATAGTATCCCCAAGAATTTCAGTCGCCATCACTGAACATTCGATGTGCCAACCAGGGCGACCAGGTCCCCAAGGGCTATCCCAAGAAATTTCGCCTTCTTTGGCTGCTTTCCAAAGGGCGAAATCCAAAGGATTCTCCTTACGTTCTGTTTCAGCATCCGTACGTCCGCTTGCACCAATTTCAAGATCTTCCAAAGTCTTGTTAGCTAATTTAGCATAGTTGTTTGACTTAGCTACTCGGAAGTAAACATCACCTTCAGAGACATAGGCAAAACCTTTGTCAACCAAGGTTGACACAAATGCAATGATTTCATCCATGTAGTTAATAACACGAGGATTTTGTGTCGCTGGTTTAATGCCAAGCTGTGCAGTATCTTCCATAAAAGCCGCGATAAACTTGTCCGACAATTCTTTAGTTGAAATGCCAGCTTCATTGGCTGCCTTGATAATCTTATCATCTACATCCGTAAAGTTAGAAATATAGTTGACTGTGTAGCCACAATACTCAAAATAACGACGAATAGTATCAAAAGCTACTGCTGAACGGGCATTTCCGATATGAATATAATTGTAAACCGTTGGTCCGCAGACATACATATTGACAACATTTTCTGTCAAAGGTACAAAATCACGGAGCGAACGTGTCATCGTATCATAAATTTTAATCACTAGAGATTCCTTTCAATTAACTGGAAACTATTTTTTATTCTTGATATGGTTTAGGTATAAACACAAGAGTATCACAAGAATGATAATCCATATAGCCGCAACCAGCTGACCTTGAGCCAAGAGAGATATAGCTGAAAGGAAACTCCCAACTATATAGAAGACCAAAAAAGGATTGTTTTTGAATAAATTTTTCATAACTCAAGTATTACTTGTGACGTTGCTTAAAAACAAGACCACCCCATAAAAGAGCAATGCAAAACCACAAGGCTGCCATGCTATAGTCTGCTCTATGTAAAGCAATGTAAACAAGGGCAAGAGGGCCCACGACCGTCAATCGAGTCACCTTTGAACTAAAAAGTTTCATCGTTTCCTTTCCTTATAGCCGTGATGAGTGGAAGCTAGCTGCTTTTAGAAGGTCATCTAGTTTTTCGCTATAGTATTCACGACCTTCTTCAATATCGTGGATAACTTCTTCGTCCTTTTGACCATGAACACGCACAACCTTAGCAGGAACACCAACGACTGTAACATCTTCTGGGACATCCGCAACAACCACAGCTGCCGCACCGACCTTAGAATTCTTTCCAATCTCGATAGGGCCTATGACCTGAGCATGGGCTGAAACCAAGGCACCCTCACGAACGGTTGGGTGACGTTTTCCGACATCTTTACCAGTACCACCTAAAGTGACACCGTGGTAAAGCATAGCACCCTTCTCCACAACAGCTGTCTCACCAATGACAAGGCCTGAGCCATGGTCAATGAAAACACCTTCAGCAATCTGAGCCCCTGGGTGAATCTCGATTTGAGTCCAGAAGCGCCAAAATTGACTATGCATACGAGCTAAAAGTCGGCAATGGTGGCGCCAGAGAAAATGTGAGATACGATGAGCTGCCAAAGCCTTTAGACCAGGATAGGTTAAAAGAACCTCCAAACTTGTCCGAGCCGCTGGGTCATTTTTCTTTACAATATCAATACTTTCTTTCCACCACCCCATATAGGTCACTCCTTATATCATTATTGTTTACTGTGGCCTTATTATCTTTTCAGAGATTTGATAATACTAGGACTACTTACTATCATCCTCAAAATAAGACCAATCCACTAACTCAGGCTGCTCATCAAAAGGATTGATGACAATACCTTGAACCTTATCCAACTCATTTTCACCTGTTGAAGGCTTATAAATTTCTGACAACGGCCACTGTAGAATAGTTCCCTTGGCCTTACGGAAAGGAAGTCCAAAAGTCTCGTTTCCGTACCATTTGGCAAAGCTCGTCAAGTTCGTAAATACAGGCACATAGCTCTGTCCCTCTGCATTAGACATGGTTGCAAAGAAACGATCTTCTTGTCCATCCGTCTCACGCTTATGAACAAAGGCCGGAACAAGATAAATCTTGTCTTTAGGGGTTGCCTTTTGATTTTCCTCACTCAAAAGATTATTAAGAGTCTGAGTAAAGTAGTTGATAAATTGAATCAATTCACTGCTTGCAAAAAGAGTGGTGTTCGAAAAATCACCATCGGATTTAAGATTGAAAGCAAGGCCAAAAAGTCCTGCCTCAACGAGCTGCGATAGAATATCTAAACTTGAACGTTTTACCCATGCTTGTTCTCGAGCACTCTCTTGAGTATCTTTAAAGGCTTGCAAATCCTGCTCGCTTGTAAAGACAGGAACAACCTTCTTCCCTTCTACTTCAACCGCATAGAGGTCTTGGGCCGCCAATACTGGAGTACGTTGCAGGTGATTAACCAAAGCCAGACTAGTCAAAAAATGGTCTGGTTCTGTTAAAAATTCTCTCAAGGTTTCATCAAAGACTTGCAATTCTTGATTTTCTGTCATTCTTCTGTTTGTTCTTTCGTTTCTGATTGATCAAATTTTTTCGGTGCTTCCCCACTTTCCTTATGGTGGCGTGGTTTATGATGAGAACGACGGCGATGACGAGACTCTCCTCCATTTTCTCCGTCCTCAATTTTTTCAGGTTTTGGAAGCAGGGTCTTAATTGAAGCATCAACACGGCCTTTTTCATCGATTTTGATGATTTTAACAGTTACCATATCCCCAACCTTAACCACATCTTCGACATGCTCTGTACGTTTCCAAGATAATTCTGAAATGTGGACTAAAGCATCGGTTTTATTGAATAGGTGAACAAAGGCACCAAACTTTTCAATACGCACAACTGGTACTGTGTAAACCTCACCAACCTTAGCTTCACGCACAAGGTCGGAGATGATTGTTTTGGCACGGTCAATAGCATCCTGATCACTAGAGAAAATCTGAACAAGTCCTTCTTCATCAATATCAATTGTGACACCTGTCTCAGCGATAATCTTATCAATGGTTTCACCACCCTTACCGATGACAACCTTAATCTTGTCAACAGGAATCTGAATACTGTCAATCTTAGGAGCCGTTGGTGCCAATTCTGGACGTGGCTCAGCAATCGTTGACTCAATAACATCAAGAATCTCAAAACGAGCCACCTTGGCTTGAGCTAAAGCTTCCTCAAGAATAGCAGGTGTAATCCCCGAAATCTTAATATCCATCTGAAGAGCTGTAATTCCTTGACGTGTACCAGCTACCTTAAAGTCCATATCACCAAAATGATCTTCCAAACCTTGAATGTCGGTTAGGACAGTGTAGTTTGTTCCATCTGAAATAAGACCCATGGCAATCCCTGCAACAGGCGCCTTAATCGGCACCCCACCTGCCATAAGAGCCAAAGTGCCTGCACAAATAGAAGCCTGTGAAGAAGAACCATTTGACTCCAAGACTTCGGCTACCAAACGGATAGCATAAGGAAACTCTTCAACGCTTGGGAGAACTTGAGCAAGGGCACGCTCACCCAAAGCTCCATGACCAATTTCACGACGGCCTGGCGCACCGTAACGCCCTGTTTCACCTACTGAATACTGAGGAAAATTGTAGTGGTGAAGGAAACGTTTCTTGTATTCTGGGTCCAAACCATCAACAAGTTGTGTATCACTCATAGGAGCCAAGGTCAAGACTGATAAAGCCTGGGTTTGCCCACGTGTAAAGAGACCTGATCCATGAACCTTTGGCAGAAAGTCAATCTCTGCGTCCAAAGGACGAATTTCGTCCACACGACGACCATCGGGACGGACCTTGTCTTCGGTAATGAGACGACGCACTTCAGCATGTTCCATCTGTTCAAGAATTTCTGCCACATCACGTAAGATAGTATCTTTATCGTCATCTTCTGCAAAGCGTTCTTGATAAGAAGCGAGAACCTCTTCTTTAACAGCCTGGGTTACTGCTTCACGCGCTAATTTTTCTTCCACCTGAACAGCCTTAGCTAACTGATCATAATAAGCTGTTTCAATTTCAGCCTTCAAATCAGCATCAACTTGGAGCAGTTCAACCTCAGCCTTCTCCTTACCAACAGCCGCAACAATGTAATTTTGGAAATCAACCAACTCTTGAATAGCTTCATGCCCTTTCAAGAGTGCCTGCAACATAATATCCTCTGATAATTCTTGAGCTCCTGATTCCACCATATTAATGGCTTCCTTGGTCCCTGCCACTGTCAAGTCTAAATGCGAAACTTCTTTATCTGCTGCACTTGGGTTGATGATAAAATCTTCCGCTGCATAAGCTACTTGAACCCCAGCAATCGGACCATTAAAAGGAATATCAGAAATAGAAAGTGCTAAAGAACTCCCAAACATAGCTGCCATTGGCGCACTAGCATTTTCATCATAAGAGAGAACAGTGTTAATGACTTGCACTTCGTTACGAAAGCCCTCCGCAAACATGGGACGAATAGGACGGTCAATAAGACGAGCAGTCAAAGTGGCATCAGTTGAAGGGCGTCCCTCACGCTTGTTAAAACCACCTGGGAACTTTCCAGCCGCATACATTTTCTCTTCATAGTTAACTTGTAAAGGAAAGAAATCTGCCGTTGCCATCTTTTTAGACATGACAGCTGTTGATAATACGGTTGTATCTCCATAACGCACGACAACAGCGCCGTTAGCCTGCTTGGCTACCTGCCCCACTTCCACAACAAGCGGGCGTCCTGCAAAGGTCATCTCAAAAGTTTGTTTAGCCATGTTTGATCCCTCTTTTTATCCATAACCAGCCCTACAACAACGAACTGGTCAACTTTATGTCATTCATTTGATATAACTTCCATTTTACCATATTATAGTCGAAAATGGCAGAGCTTCGGCATAAGTTGTCTCCCAAGCTTTTCTCGGTTCCAGATATTTAGGTGGTTTTGTGATATAATAAACACTCATAAGAGACAGAGGAATGAGTATGAAAAAATTACAACACATCATTATGGTTGCCTTAATCCTAATAGGCTTAGTAACACCTGCCCTAGCACAAGAGCAGACTGATGACTTCAATGTTGCTGCTAAACATGCGATTGCTATCGAATCAACTACAGGGAAAGTCCTCTATGAAAAGGACGCTACCACTCCCGATGGTGTTGCTTCAATGACGAAAATCCTAACAGCCTACATGGTCTATAAAGCTATTGATCAAGGTAAAATTACTTGGGATACTGAAGTAGATATCTCAGATTATCCATTCAACTTAACAGTTGATTCAGAAGTTTCAAACGTCCCACTAGACTTTCGAAAATATACTGTCAAACAACTCTTAGATGCCACCCTCATCAGTAGTGCTAACAGCGCAGCAATTGCTCTAGCTGAAAAGATCTCAGGAACAGAGAGTGCTTTTGTAGATACTATGAAGGCCCAATTAAAGAAATGGGGAATTACTGATGCAAAACTGTACAATGCCTCAGGGCTCAATAATAAGTATCTAGGAGATAACCGTTATCCTGGCTCTAAACCAGATGACGAAAATACCATGAGTGCTCTGGATGTTGCGATTATCGCAGACCACCTCATCAAGGACTATCCCCAAGTACTTGACATCACCAAGCAAGGCGCAGTTGATTTTGAAGGTGACAACAAATTAACCACTCATAACTATATGTTGGAAGGTCAAGACAACTACCGTGAAGGGGTTGATGGACTTAAGACCGGAACAACCGAACTCGCAGGAGCATCCTTTGTTGCTCACTCTAATGAAAATGGCATGAGCTTGATTACAGTGGTTATGAACGCTGACAATGGTGGGGAGGATGAAGCCGCCCGTTTCACAGCTACCAATGACCTCTTAGATTATGTCGTCCAACACTGGAAGATAAATAAACTCAACACTAAGGGACAAATCGTCAAGAAAAATGATATCAAGGTAGCCGATGGAGTCAGTAAGACCGTCTCTGCTAAACTTGAATCAGACCTTACTGTTGTCCAAAAGATAAATAGCCAAAATGACACTGTTAACATCAAAGCAAAAACGGTAACAGCACCTATCAAAAAAGGAGATACCATTGGAACAGCAACCTATGATGATAAAGACCTCGTAGGAACAGGATATATCTCTGATCCACCTCAAGTTGCTGTAACGGCCAACCAGTCCATTAAGAAAAGCTTCTTCTTAAAAGTTTGGTGGAATCATATTGTTAATTTCTTTACCGGAAACAAGTAGACACTGAACTCCCTTTTGATATCAAAAGGGAGTTTTTTTGCCTTATGAATTAATGATGAAATCGTAAAACCTTCTTCTCAACACCTTAAGTTCCTATCAAAATGTGGTATAATGAATATCCAAAATACACGAAGGAACAAGCCATGAAGAAACTAATTACGCTTATTATGACCTTCTTACTCTGTCTGGGAAGTGTAGCTCCTGCTTTTGCAGCAGAGAAGAAAAAAGGATTTGACGCCGCAGCCAAGCATGCTATCGCTGTAGAAGCAACTACCGGTAAGATTTTATACGAAAAAGATGCCACTACTTCTACAGGGATTGGTTCTATCACCAAACTCCTAACAGCCTATATGGTTTATCAGGCGGTAGACAAGGGAGAGCTTAAATGGAACACAAAGGTTAATATTTCCGACTATCCCTTTGAATTGACTGTTAGTGCTGGAGTTTCCAACATCCCATTAGATGCCAGAAAATACACCGTCAAACAACTACTTGACGCAACTCTTATTTCCAGTGCCAATAGTGCATCCATTGCCCTAGCTGAGGAAATCGGAGGAACAGAAAGTAAATTTGTCGACAAAATGAAAGCCCAACTTAAAAAATGGGGAATCACTGATGCTAAAATTGTCAACGCCTCTGGTCTCAATAATTCCTATTTGGGTGATAATATCTATCCAGGTTCTAAATCTGACGAAGAAAACACCATGAGTGCCAAGGACGTTGCTATCATTGCACAACATGTGATTAAAGAATATCCTGAAATTCTCGACATCACTAAAAAAACAGAAGCCAAATTTGATGGTGTTAATAAACTCAAAACCTTTAACTATATGCTTAAGGGGCAACCTAGTTACCGCAAGGGTGTTGATGGCCTCAAAACAGGTACCACTGATTTGGCCGGAGCTGCCTTCGTAGCCCATTCAAATGAAAGTGGTATGAGTATTATCACAGTCATCATAAATGCTGAACATACCGATACGGATGACTACGCCCGTTTTACCGCAACCAATGACCTGCTTAACTATGTGGTCTATCATTGGGAAAGTAAGACCGTTGCCAAGAAAGGTCAAGACATAGATAAGAGTCAAGCAAATGTCCTTGATGGTAAGTCTAAACAGGTCTCTGCTGTAGCCAAGTCTGACTTTAATATCATCCAAAAAATAGATGACGACAACACTAAACATATTAAAGTCTCCACCAACCAGATTCAAGCCCCTGTCAAATCAGGAGACAAGGTGGGAACAGCTACCTTTGAAGATAATACCCTTGTAGGAGAGGGCTACCTACCGGATCAGGGCATGCCTAGCATGGAACTTGTTGCTGGTAAAGAAGTTAAGAAAAGCTTCTTCCTCAAGGTCTGGTGGAATCACTTTGTCACCTTTGTCAACGAGAAACTTTGACCGTTACAGTCGAGCTTGGCTCGGCTTTTTCTTTTACACCCGCTTTACTGAAGCCTTTACACTCGCTTGACTCCTATTGACACAAAAAGACAGATTACAAGCGCAATCTGTCTTTGTTGTTTAGCCTTTACACTACTGTAAAGGTCAATTTATCTTTAGAGCAGCCAATCTTAAGGGTCTGTCCACTCACTACTTGGCCACCTAGTAAGAGCTCAGACAACTTATCCTCCACTTGAGTTTGAATCGCACGACGCAACGGACGAGCACCCATCTCAACATCATAGCCATCTTGAGCTAAATACTTGAGGGCAGCTGGTTGGAATTTCAATTCAATCCCTTTTTCAGCCAAAGCTGATACCAACGGTTTTACCATAATCTTGACAATTTCACGAAGCTGTTCTTCCTCTAGACTATGGAAGACAACCTTCTCATCGATACGGTTGAGAAATTCTGGACGGTAGGCCTTCTTAAGTTCTTCCATGATACGTGCCTGCATGGCTTGATGGTTATGAGAAATGTCTCGAGCACCAAAACCAACAGTTTTGTCATCACGAAGAGCCGTCGCTCCCAAGTTTGAAGTCATGATGATAATGGTATTTGAAAAATCAACTTTACGTCCACGGCTATCTGTCAGAACACCATCATCCAAAACCTGTAAGAGAATATTGAAAATATCAGGGTGAGCTTTTTCGACCTCGTCAAAGAGTAGGACTGAGTAAGGCTTATTGCGAACTTTCTCTGTTAATTCACCCCCCTCATCATATCCAACATACCCGGGAGGGGCACCATTAAGACGACTAGCCGCAAATTTTTCCATGTATTCTGACATGTCAAAGCGAAGCAAAGCTGACTCATCATCAAAGAGGACTTCTGCCAAAGTCTTAGCCAATTCCGTCTTACCAACACCAGTAGGTCCAAGGAACATGAAGGAACCAATCGGACGTTTTCCAGTACGAATACCTGACTGGTTACGACGAATAGCACGACTAATCGCTGAAACTGCTTCGTCTTGACCAATAACACGTTTGTGAAGCTCAGCTTCAAGATTCAGGTAACGTTTGCTATCTGCCTGAGTCATCTTCTCAACAGGAATACCTGATAGGCGACTAAGGGTTTGCATAATCTGGTCCGTATCCACCAAAGCTGGTTTTGGTAATTTTGCCTTTTGACTAGCCTTATATTGTTTAATAGCAGCTTTCATATCACCAGCTAAAAGTGCTTCATCCAAAGGCGTTATCTCACGTTTGGCTTCTTTTTTGATACGACCTTGAACAGTTGCACTCGCTTCATCTAGAAGGTCAATAGCCGAATCAGGTAAGTTTTTACTCGTCAAATAACGGTGTGCTGCCTTGACAGCTGTCTCGACGGCTTCATCAGTGATAGTCACACGATGGTAGACTTCATATGACGAACGCAAGCCCTTCAAAATATCAATAGCTTCAGATACGCTTGGCTCCTCAATCGTAATCTTAGCAAAACGACGGGAAAGAGCTGCATCTTTCTCAATATGCTTTTGGTACTCAGCTTGTGTGGTTGCTCCAACCATGTGAAGTGTTCCACGTGCTAGAGCAGGTTTCAAAATATTTGCCGCATCCAAGGTACTATCAATACCAGAACCAGAGCCAATAATCGTATGCAATTCGTCAATAAAGAGAATGATTTTTCCATCAGCTTCAATCTCATCAATGATTTGATTCATACGCTCTTCGAAATCACCACGAAAACGAGTCCCTGCAACCACACTCATCATATCAAGTTCTAAGATACGCATATCAGCTAATTCGAAAGGTACGTCACCCGAAGCAATACGCTGTGCCAAACCAAGGGCAAGGGCCGTCTTACCAACACCTGCTTCACCTACAAGAACAGGATTATTCTTCGTTTTACGACTCAAGACCTGAATCATGCGTGAAATTTCTTCGTCACGCCCAATGACTGGATCAAGGGCTCCCGATTCTGCTACTGCAGTCAGATCTTTTGTATAATCTGACAGTTCCCCAGTAGAAGATTGAGGAGGCTGCATCATATTAGCAAAATTTCCAGATGCTTTTGCTTTTTTAGGCTTACGCTGGTCATGAATCGCCTTCAAATCTTGCTTACTAAGACCTGCATAACGCTCCAAAGAACGTCGCAAATCAATAATACGAGGCTTGTCACTGTCATCCTTATATTGAAAACCAGCAACTTCAAGGAGACGGCAAACCATCAAATCCTTATGGAGCAAAAAAGCCATCAAAACATGTTCAGAACCCACCTCAACGGCACCAGTCACCTTAGCAATTCCCTCTGCCTCTTGCAGCATAGCCTCTAAAGCATGTGACTGTGCACGTAAATCAATAATATCTGATTTGGACAACTCTGTTGGACTCTTCTCCAAAGCCAAGACAGCAGCCGTCTCAATTTCTTCCGCACGAATACGGTCTTCAAAATCAGTAAATGTTAGGTAGGCTACAGTTCCTGGAACTTCAAGCATAGCTAGAAGCACATGCCAAGTCTCCAGAAAAGGACTACCAAAGCGCTCTGCTTCAAGCTGAGCACGATGGAAAATGGCTTGCATTTTTCTTGAATATGTCGTCATCTAATTTCCTTTTCTATCCAATCTAAGTAAAAGCGAGCGTAAGATACGCGAACGAATTGTAGCAGCATCCTCACCGAGAATATCATCACTAGCAGTTGCTAAAATCAAATTCCCCTCACGTTCTGTGATAATTTTTTCATCAAATAGCAACTGAATCAAATCCGTAAAAACCTGTTCGCTGAGCTGATCTGCTAAGTTTTGAAGTAGAGCATTGATTCTGTGATGTTTATCAGAAAATCTGACCTTGACGATACGAATATAACCGCCACCACCACGCTTACTCTCAACAATATAACCACGACTCTCTGTAAAACGTGTCTTAATAACATAGTTAATCTGACTCGGTACAACTTGAAAAGTATCTGCTAAATTCGAACGTTGAATCTCAGCAATCCCAGACTGGCCCAGCAATTCTTTAATATATTCTTCTATACTGTCTGATGTATTTCTTGCCATCTTAATTCCTCCAGTCTAATTTGACTATAACTGACTATTATTATACCAAAAATGTCAGCACATGGGAAACTATAGTCTCAAAAAGCTTTTTAAAGTTGTCATTAGAGGTCATATAAGATACAATAAATAAGACAAAATGAAAAGGCAACCTAGGTATTCTGCTGAAACAACTTGAACAATCGAAGAGCTAATCCTCATCAGAACAAGAGCCTTTCACTTTATACTATGGTAATATTCCTCTTACCACTATCGAGAAATACTCACTTCACCTGGGACTTCTCACTAATTTTATTTTCCTATGAAAGGTTATTCATGAAATACATCATTGCATTTTTAATCTCTATGATTCCCCTTGTTGAGCTCCGTGGAGCCGTACCTGTCGCTATTGCCTCAGGTATTCCTTGGTGGCAAGCCCTCATTCTTTGTGTTATCGGGAATATGCTTCCAGTTCCAATTATTTTCTTCTTCGCCCGCAGTGTTCTCGAGTGGGGTGCTGACAAACCTCTTATTGGTGGCTTCTTTACCTGGTGTCTTAAAAAAGGCCACAGTGGGGGGCAAAAGCTTGAAAAAGCCGCTGGAGACAAAGGTATCTTCTGGGCCCTCTTACTCTTTGTGGGTATCCCACTTCCAGGAACAGGAGCTTGGACAGGTACACTGGCAGCATCCATCCTAGATTGGGACTTTAAACGCAGCGTTTTAGCTGTTATGCTTGGAGTTATCCTTGCAGGTATTATCATGGGGACGCTTTCTCTTCTCCTTGGTGTCAATACCTTCGCTCATTAATATTTTTTACGTCTAGGGAATACTCAGACGTTTTCTATTTACGACAAAAAAGAAGCTACGATTACGTAACTTCTTTTCTTTTTATCTAGCAACTAGAATTAGTTGTTAAGAGCTGCTGCCATTGTAGCTGCAACTTCTGATTCAAAGTCGTTAGATGCTTTTTCGATACCTTCACCAACTTCAAAGCGAACAAATTCTACTACTGAAGCATTTACTGATTCAAGGTAAGCTTCAACCGTTTTGCTGTCGTCCATGATGTAAACTTGAGCAAGAAGAGTGTAAGCTTGGTCAACTTTAGTGTTGTCAAGCAAGAAGCGGTCCATTTTACCTGGGATGATTTTATCCCAGATTTTTTCTGGTTTACCTTCAGCAGCCAACTCAGCTTTGATATCTTCTTCAGCTTGAGCAAGAACAGCATCAGTCAATTGAGCTTTAGAACCAAATTTAAGGTGTGGAAGAGCTGGTTTGTTAACCATTGCACGGCTTTCATTATCTTGATCGATTGTGTGGTTAAGTTGTGCCAATTCATCTTTAACAAATTGTTCATCCAATTCAGTGTATGAAAGAACAGTTGGTTTCATTGCAGCGATATGCATTGAGATTTGTTTAGCAAGAGCTTCATCTCCACCTTCAAGAACTGTAACAACACCGATACGTCCACCGTTGTGTTGGTAAGCTCCGAAGTGTTGTGCATCTGTTTTTTCAAGCAAAGCAAAACGACGGAATGAAATTTTTTCACCGATAGTAGCTGTTGCAGATACATATGCAGCTTCAAGAGTTTCACCTGAAGGCATAGTCAAAGCAAGTGCTTCTTCGTTGTTTGCTGGTTTACCCTCAGCGATTACTTTAGCTGTTTCGTTTACCAATTCAACGAATTGAGCATTTTTCGCAACGAAGTCAGTTTCAGCGTTAACTTCAACGACTGCTGCAACATTACCGTGAACATAAACACCAGTCAATCCTTCAGCGGCAACACGGTCAGCTTTCTTAGCTGCTTTAGCCATACCTTTTTCACGAAGCAATTCAATCGCTTTTTCGATATCACCATCAACTTCAACCAATGCTTTTTTAGCGTCCATGACACCAGCACCAGATTTTTCACGCAATTCTTTAACAAGTTTAGCTGTAATTTCTGCCATTTTGTGTTTTCTCCAAATTTATTTTATCAAACTAAGGGGCAGGGCTGAGCCCCGCCCCTTAGGTGTTTGTCTTATTTTTAGTGGGCATCGAGCCCTAACTAACCTTAAAGATTAGTTGTTGTCACCTTCGACAACTTCAACGATTTCTTCGATTGAATCAGCTGCAGCTGCTTCTTGGAAATCTGCAGAAGCATCTTCACCTTGGTTACCTTCGATAATAGCATCAGCCATTTTAGAAGTGATCAATTTAACGGCACGGATAGCGTCATCGTTAGCTGGGATGATTACATCAATCTCATCTGGATCAGCGTTTGTATCAACCATCGCTACAACTGGAATACCAAGTTTTTTAGCTTCTTTAACAGCGATTTGTTCTTTGTGTGGGTCAACGATGTAGATTACATCTGGAATACGAGGCATATCTTCGATACCACCCAAGAATTTTTCAAGACGTGCACGTTGTTTGTTAAGAAGTGCAACTTCTTTCTTAGGAAGAACTTCGAAAGTTCCATCAGCTTCCATTTGTTTGATTTCTTTCAAACGAGCGATACGTTTTTGGATAGTATCCCAGTTTGTAAGAGTACCACCCAACCAACGGTGGTTGATGTAGTATTGACCAGCACGAGTAGCTTCTTCAGCGACTGCTTCAGCTGCTTGTTTTTTAGTACCAACGAACAAGATTACTGCATCGTTAGCTGCTGCTTCACGAACAAATTCGTAAGCTGTATCAGCCATTTTTACAGTTTGTTGCAAGTCGATAACGTGGATTCCGTTACGTTCTGTAAAGATGTATTTAGCCATCTTAGGATTCCAGCGACGAGTTTGGTGACCGAAGTGAACACCAGCCTCAAGAAGTTGTTTCATTGAAATTACTGCCATGAGTATTTCTCCTTAAAAATTGTTTTTTTCCTCTTCTAAGCTTTAGACTTGCAGTCCCACCCTGCGGCAACAAGACCACAATCGGCTTAGAATGAGTATTTGTTACTTTACGCAACTATAGTAGTTTATCAAAAAAAGTGACATTTGACAAGCTATAAAATCAAGCTATCCATTAGCAGAGCACTCCCTCCTTATAAAAGGTAATCGTTTCCTTTGAGATTCGAAAATATTTCGTTTATAATTAGGCTATCAAAAATAGAGGAGGACATTATTTTGTCATTAGTCGGAAAAGAAATTATTGAATTCTCAGCACAAGCTTATCACAATGGAGAATTCATCACTGTTACAGATGAAGATGTTAAAGGAAAATGGGCTGTTTTCTGCTTCTATCCTGCAGATTTTTCATTTGTTTGCCCAACTGAACTCGGCGACCTTCAAGAGCAATATGAAACACTTAAATCTCTTGATGTAGAGGTTTACTCTGTCTCTACAGATACTCACTTTGTTCACAAAGCTTGGCATGATGACTCAGATGTTGTTGGAACTATCACTTATCCTATGATTGGAGATCCTTCACATCTCATCTCTCAAGGTTTTGATGTTCTTGGTCAAGATGGTCTTGCACAACGTGGAACATTCATCATTGATCCAGATGGCGTTATCCAAATGATGGAAGTTAACGCTGATGGTATCGGACGCGACGCAAGCACTCTTATTGATAAAGTTCGTGCTGCTCAATACATTCGCCAACATCCAGGTGAAGTTTGTCCAGCCAAATGGAAAGAAGGAGCTGAAACATTGACTCCTAGCTTGGATCTTGTAGGTAAAATTTAACAACCAGGGGGTATCGTATCCATGGTCTTAGATAAAGAAATCAAGGCTCAATTAGCACAATATTTAAATTTACTAGAATCTGATATTGTATTACAAACCGATTTGGGAGATGACGATAATTCTCGAAAAGTAAAAGAATTTCTAGACGAGATTGTCGCTATGTCTGACCGCATTAGTCTTGAATCAACACATTTAAAACGTCAACCTAGTTTTGGTATTGCACAGAAAGGGCAAAAAAGTCGTGTTATTTTCTCTGGCCTACCGATGGGGCACGAATTTACGTCTTTCATTTTAGCTCTTTTGCAAGTTTCTGGTCGTCCACCAAAAGTTGATGAGGATATTATTGAACGCATCAAAAAGATTGACAAAACTATCAATCTTGAAACTTATGTTTCACTAACATGCCATAATTGTCCAGACGTCGTTCAAGCCTTTAATATAATGGCTGTTTTGAACCCAAATATCACCCACACTATGATTGAAGGTGGTATGTATCAAGATGAAGTCAAAGCCAAAGGTATCATGTCTGTTCCTACAGTTTACAAAGACCAAGAAGAATTTACATCTGGTCGTGCAACCATTGAACAGCTTGTAGAAAAATTGGATGGTCCACTTGATGCTGATGCTTTTGCCGATAAAGGAGTCTATGATGTCTTGGTCATTGGTGGGGGCCCTGCTGGAAACAGTGCTGCGATTTATGCTGCCCGCAAAGGACTAAAAACTGGTCTTTTAGCAGAAACCTTTGGTGGACAAGTTATTGAGACAGTCGGTATTGAAAACATGATTGGTACGCTATATACAGAAGGTCCTAAGTTAATGGCCCAAGTTGAAGAGCATACGAAATCTTACAATGTTGATATCATCAAAAGTCAATTAGCTACTGGTATTGAGAAGAAAGAACTCATTGAAGTCACACTAGCTAATGGTGCTGTTCTACAGGCTAAAACTGCTATTCTAGCCTTAGGAGCCAAATGGCGTAATATCAATGTTCCTGGTGAAGATGAATTCCGTAACAAAGGGGTTACTTACTGTCCACACTGCGATGGTCCTCTATTTGAAGGAAAAGATGTTGCTGTTATCGGTGGTGGTAACTCAGGTTTGGAAGCCGCTTTGGATTTAGCGGGTATTACTAAACACGTTACGGTCTTAGAGTTCTTACCTGAACTAAAGGCAGACCAAGTTTTACAAGAACGTGCTGCTAAAACTGATAATCTAACCATTCTTAAAAATGTTGCAACCAAAGAAATCGTTGGTCAAGATCATGTGACTGGTTTGAATTATGTTGAGCGTGATACAAATGAAGAAAAACATCTTGATCTTGAAGGTGTCTTTGTTCAAATTGGTCTTGTACCAAGTACTGCTTGGCTCAAAGATAGTGGCATTGAACTCAATGAACGCCAAGAAATTGTCGTTGATAAATTTGGTTCAACAAACATCCCTGGTATTTTTGCCGCAGGTGACTGTACTGACAGCGCCTACAAACAAATCATTATTTCCATGGGATCTGGCGCTACAGCAGCTATTGGTGCATTTGATTACTTGATTAGACAATAATCAAAACTTACGTGTTAGTAATCTGTCTGCAACAGTTATAATTACTATAAAGAGGTTGACTAAATTTCAGCCTCTTTTTTTGAATATACGTAGCTTTAATAGTCCAATCGCCTATTTGATGAAAGAGACTTGACGAATCATTCTTTTTTCGATAGAATGGTATTTGTTATGGCGGTATAGCCAAGTGGTAAGGCACGGCTCTGCAAAAGCTTGATCGTCGGTTCAAATCCGTCTACCGCCTTCATAATTTGAGGACACCTAAGGGTGTCTTTTTTTGCTATAATCGCATAAAAAATCCCCGAAGCCAGAAGCTTCAGGAATCCATAAATCATAAACTAATGAGCATACCTAATAGTAGCTATCTTAAAGATACACTCTCAAACTTTAATCAAACTAAGATTGTAATATTTAAAACACAAATAAATGTGTTCAGACATTCTTAAATTTTTTCAGGAGCTCCACCAGCTGTGTTTGTTCTTCAGAAGTCAAAACGGAAAAAGTCTCCTCAATTGCTCGTTGATGCGGTGGAATTGCTGCTTGAATGATTCGACGGCCCTCATCTGTCAAATCAACCTCGAAAGCTCGCTTATCCGTTGGACAAGCTTGTCGACTCAACCAGCCCTTTTTCTCCATATTTTTTATGACAACAGTCATATTACCAGGAGTGGCAAGCATGCAATCAATTAATTCACCAATCTTCATACGTCCCTTGGCATTTAACACATCCATAACTCCAAATTGGGTTGGTGTTAAACCAAATTCTTTAAAAGTCTCAGAGACCTTGGCATCAATGGTACGAAAAGCCTTACGCATAACAACCATACTCTTGACAGCCATGTTTTTATCTAAGTCGCTCATTTATAGTCCTTTCCAAATAGATGCTGTATTTATTACTCTACCACAGTTTATCTAAAAGTGGTATATGAAAAAGAAGAAATAAGAAAAAGAGTTCTTAGATATCTAACCAACACCTCAGAACTCTTTCATTTACTAACTATTACGATTCCAAAAAAGAGCCAATAAAATTACCGCACCTAATACTGAAGGAACAATAGCGGTGCCTGCTAGCATCGGTCCCCAATTTCCAAAAAGAAGTTGCCCAACAAAAGCGCCAAGCCATCCTAAAAATGTCTTACCAATACAGCCCATTCGCTCACCTCGGTTTGAAATAGCAGAGGCAATAAGACCAATTAGAAAACCAACTATCATACTTCCAATCATAAGAATTCCTCCTTCTTACTTAAATTACCCAATCGCCATTTCGGAAGATTGGTACACGACTACCATCTTGACGGATACCATCAATATCCATTTGATTTGAACCAATCATAAAATCTACGTGTACATCTGAACGGTTAAGACCAGCTTCCTTAAGCTCCTCTTCTGTCATGTCTGCTCCTCCCTCAACACTGGTAGCATAGGCTGCTCCAATAGCTAGGTGGTTGGAGGCATTTTCATCAAAAAGGGTATTAAAGAAGGTAATACCAGACTGCGAAATAGGACTTGGATCTGGTACCAAGGCACATTCACCTAGAGCACGCGCCCCATTATTGTTGAAGACAAGATTTTTCATCACTTCATCACCTTGGTCTGCTGTAACGTCTACAATCTCACCACCTTTAAAGGTTACCTTGATTCCCTCAATAATATTGCCATTGTAACTTAGAGGCTTTGTACTTGAGACATACCCATCTGCACGACGAAAATCTGGTGCCGTAAAGACTTCTTCGGTTGGCATATTAGGTAGGAAGCCTTCACCCTGTGCATTAATTGCCCTTGCAGATTCCCAAACGTGATTTTTGGGTAATCCCAGAGTCAAATCTGTTCCAGGTGCTTGGTAATGCAAGGCTGAGAATTGTACCTCATTGAGTAGGCGTGCTTTAGCATCCAAACGATCAGCATGTTCCTTCCAGGCACGTACAGGAGCCTCTTCATAAACACGACAGGTCTTGAAAATTTGGTCCCAAAGTAAATCTACAGCTTCCTCATCACTCGAAGCATCAGGAAAGACCTTCTTAGCCCATTCTTTACCAGCTGCAGCAGCTACAGTCCAACTAACTTTATTAGACTGAGTTGCCACCTGCATAGGTTTAAAGGCCACCCCAGTAGCCTTAGCATGAGCAGATAGACGTTCAGGAGCTACACCATTAAGGGCACCTGGATCTGATGAACGGACCCCTAAGCGACTTGCCTTCTTGTCTAGCAAATATTCCATCTCAGCTTTTTTATAGGCAGGAACCTCTTCAATTCGGTCCATACCAGCATGCAAAAATCGTTCTCGATTAATGATATCATCCGACCATTGAACAATTACCTCGGCTGCTCCTAGAGCATAGGCCTCTTTAACTAAAAGATGAGCTAGCTCTGCTTGCTCTACATCTATACTCAAGGCCACCGTATGACCAGGTTGTACATTAATCCCATTGGCAACCAATAATTTAGCATATTTTTCAAGATTTTCTTTAAAATGTGGTAAAACCATAATCAACTCCCTAAAACTATAATTTTTTAACAGTATACCATAAGACCAAGAAAAAAGTTTCCTCACAGCTTTAACCTTGCCTTACCCACTACAGTTGGCAAGAAAAATAAAAAAGAGAACAGAGACTAACTCCATCCTCTCAAGTTTATGCACGACTTCTTTTAGCTCCTAAAAGAAATCATCAAAAAGACTTAACTGATTATCTTCTGGCATATTGCCTAGGATTCCCATTTCATCTAGCTTTTCAACCAAAGTGGATGAAAGACCTCCTCGTTTACGCAATTCTGTTTTAGAAAGGAATTCTCCTTCCTCACGTGCAGCAACTACCTGTTTGGCAACGTTCTCGCCCAAACCTTCAAGTGCAATAAACGGTGGAATCAAGGTATCTCCCTCAATCAGAAATTCAGTTGCCTGACTTTTGTAAAGATCTAACTGACCAAAGGTAAAGCCACGTTCTAACATTTCATTGACAATTTCAAGGGTCGTAAACAAATCAATTTCCACATTAGTCGCTTCATTTCGTTGACGCTTTTCTTTGATATCTTCCATTCTCGCTTTAACAGCATCAAGCCCTGCCGACATAGTCTTAAGTTCAAAAGCTTTGGCACGGATAGAAAAGTAGGCACAATAGTAATAAATAGGATGGTGTACTTTGAAATAAGCGACACGCAGGGCCATCATAACGTAGGCTGCCGCATGGGCTTTCGGGAACATGTACTTGATTTTTCCACAAGATTCAATATACCAGTCTGGAACATTATTTTCACGCATGGCTTGAATATAGCCATTACGCTCTTCTTCAGAAATCTTCAACCACATTCCCTTACGCACACGTTCCATGATGGTGAAGGCCATCTTAGGATCTAATCCCGCATGCATTAGGTATACCATGATATCGTCACGACAACCGATAACGGTTTTCAGAGTGGCAATACCTTCCTTGATCAAATCTTGTGCATTACCCAACCAAACGTCTGTACCATGAGACAAACCAGATAACTGTAAGAGTTCCGCAAAGGTCGTCGGATGCGTCTCATCGACCATACCACGAACAAAGTTAGTCCCAAACTCAGGGATTCCCAACATTCCCGTTGGTGTCCCAATCTGTTCAGGTGTTACACCTAAAATATCGGTACCTGAAAAAAGCTTCATTACATCTGGATCATCTGCTCGAATATCTTTGGGATCAATTCCCGATAAATCCTGCAACTTACGAATCATCGTCGGATCATCATGTCCCAGAATATCAAGCTTCAACACGTTCTCATCAATATCGTGGAAGTTAAAGTGAGTCGTTTGCCAAGCAGCAGTCACATCATCGGCTGGATATTGGACGGGGGTAAAATCATAGACATCCATATAATTTGGAATAACAACGATACCACCTGGGTGTTGACCTGTACTTCGCTTAACCCCAGCAGCTCCCATGGCCAAACGATCGACCTCGGCATCACGGTAAAACTTATTGTAATCACGCTCATAACCCTTGACAAAACCATAAGCCGTCCTATCTGCAACAGTACCTACTGTTCCAGCACGAAAGGCATATTGCTCACCAAAAATATCTCGAACATCTAAGTGGGCTGACGGCTGATCATCTCCTGAGAAGTTCAAATCAATATCAGGAACCTTGTCCCCATCAAAACCTAGGAAGGTTTCGAAAGGAATATCTTGACCATCTTTCTTATACTCGGATCCACATTCTGAACACTTCTTATCAGGCAAATCAAAACCAGAACCATAAGAACCATCTGTGATGAACTCAGAATGTTGACATTTAGGACATAAATAATGAGGAGGCATAGGATTTACCTCAGTAATTCCTATCATTGTCGCAACAAAACTAGAGCCAACAGACCCTCGAGAGCCAACCAAGTAACCACGTTCATTTGAACGGTTAACCAACATCTGTGAAGCCAGATAGATTACGGCAAAGCCATTACCAAGAATTGAAGACAATTCTTTCTCAATCCGTAGGTCAATAATATCAGGTAGAGGATTACCGTATAGCTCAAATGCTTTAGCATAAGTCATCTCAGCAACTTGCTCCTCCGCACGATCAATAAAAGGCGTGTACAAGTCTTTTTTGACAACCTCGACCTCTTCAATTTGGTCAGCCATAGCCTGCGTATTCGTTACTACAACCTCATAGGCCAACTCTTTCCCCAAAAAGGCAAAGTCATCTAGCATCTCGTTGGTTGTTCTAAAATGTGCTTCGGGTAAAGGAGCCGGTTTAGCATTTTCTCCCTTACCAATCGGCCTATTAATCATGGCTCCTTGTCCCAAAGCACGAACAATGATTTCACGATAAATGGCATCCTCAGGATTGATATAATGTACATTTCCGGTAGCAAGTACAGGCTTGTCAAGACGATTAGCAACCTCTATCAAATCCCGAATCAGCTGTTCTACAGTTGCCTCATCCTTAATTAAATCCTTTGCAATCAATGGCGCATAAATTGCCGGTGGCATAACTTCAATAAAGTCATAATATTTAGCAACTTCAACTGCCTTTTCAATACCATGAGACAAGAGCGTATCAAAAACCTCACCGTCCGCGCAAGCAGAACCTACAATGATTCCTTCACGATACTCATCTAAAACCGTACGAGGAATACGGGCTACTCCCTCAAAATATGATACATTTGATAGGCTGACCAATTTAAAGATATTCTTCAAACCAGTTTGATTCTGAACATAGAGCGTCGCATGTTTGACACGAGACTTTTTATACGAATCCTCAGAAACCAACTCCGTGTTCAACTGTTCCAGATTAGTCAAACCATGCTTATCAAATACATCTTTAATGAAAATAAACAACAAACGACCCGTAGCTTCCGCATCATAATTGGCCATATGGTGGTGATCCAAAGCTACACCAAAACGTTTGGTTAAAGGTCCCAAACCATGACGCTTATACTCAGGATAAAGATTTCTAGCAAATTCCAAAGTATCAATAACCGGTTGTGAAATTGTTGGTAATTGATTTCTTTCATAATTGGCATTCATAAACCCAACGTCAAAGGTCGCATTGTGGGCTACTAGCACCGTTCCCTGACAAAAAACTTGAAACTCCTGTAATACTTGTAACAAAGGTTTGGCACCTTTAACATGATTGTCAGTAATACCAGTCAATTCAGTAGTAAACGCAGACAAGGGGTAACCTGGATCAATAAATTCATCAAATTGCTCAATAATATTACCTTTATGCATTTTTGATGCCGCAATCTGAATCAAATCATTATGAACAGCAGACAAGCCCGTCGTTTCAACGTCAAAAACAACATATGTTGCTTCTTTTAATTCCAATTCCTCAGAATTATAAACAATAGGAACCTTATCCTCAACAAGATTAGCTTCAAGACCAAAAATAGCTTTAATCCCTGCTTTTTTAGCCCTATGGTAACCATGAGGAAAACTCTGAACATTGGCATGGTCAGTTATAGCAACTGCTGGATGCCCCCAAGAGGCCGCTGTATCAATAAGCTCCTCAACGGTAGGCATCGCATCCATAGTTGACATATTGGTATGAGCATGGAATTCAACACGCTTTTGTCCCTCAGGCATCAAATCCTTACGAGGTGTATGAGAAATCTCCTTAATATCTTGTACATTCATCGTCAAACTATGTGTATAAGGATTATTCTCAATACGTCCTCGAACCCTTACCCAGTTTCCCTTTTTAATCATATCGAACTTAGCGAGCTCTTCACTATCCTTCGCCCAACGTTGCATCGCAAAACTTGAAGTATAATCAGTTACTTTAAAATTAATGATAATACGTCCTGTCTTCGTTTCACGTTGTTCAACATCAAAGATATATCCCTCAAAGACAATTCTGTTTTCTTCAGAATTAACATCAATCATCGGGGTTATCTCAGCCTTATCAAAGCTTGCCTGACGTTGGCTTTGTTTCTCGGTATATCTTGGACTCTGCTCAAGTCGAGAAGTTGATACTGGTTCACTTTCAACAATAGATTGAAGAACTTGTTTGGCTTGAGATTCAGCTTGCTCTTGCAAGGAAACTTTATTTGTTTCATAAGCCGTTTCGAAAGAAGAAGATACATCTTTATCTTCAATAACGGAAACTTTAACATCAGACAATCCAACATTTGAAAGAACATTAGAAACTAAAAAAATAAATCTATCCTGAACATTCTCTCTAAAAATATGAGATGGAGCTTTAACGAGAATTTCTTTATTAAAAAATTCAACACTGAGATTGGAGAATAAAGAATAAAGGGAAAAATGTGAAACTTTTAAAGACTCTAAAGCATAAGAAAAATAGAAAGATAGTAAGTCATTATCACAAGACGATGACTCCAAAATAAACTCATAAGAAACTTCTGCACCAAGGGTATTAAAAGTAGACTGAAGTAACGAATTAAAAAGGTTAAAGCCCTCACTTGACAAAACATTTTGAAAAGTAAAAACAAAAAACCAACGACGTTTTGATTTTGATAATTTTACAGAGTGAATAGAACCATCTTTAATTTCATTATAAGTTTTATGATCCTTAGGAAAACGAATTTGTTTTAAAAGAAGCTGAAATTTATCAGACATAAAAAATGACTCCTATATACAAAAAAACACTCCTCATGGAGTGTAACTTATACCGGCGGCCGGGGTCGAACCGGCACGTCCTTGCGGACACTGGATTTTGAGTCCAGCGCGTCTGCCAATTCCGCCACGCCGGCAAAGTATAACTGGGGTAGCTGGATTCGAACCAACGCATGAGGGAGTCAAAGTCCCTTGCCTTACCGCTTGGCTATACCCCAAAGTATAGGCGAATGAGGGGAATCGAACCCCCGAATGTCAGAGCCACAATCTGATGTGTTAACCACTTCACCACATTCGCCATTATATTAACACGGGCAGTAGGAATTGAACCCACACTGAAGGTTTTGGAGACCTTAGTTCTACCTTTAAACTATGCCCGTTACTATGGAAGGGGAGGGATTCGAACCCCCGAACCCGAAGGAGCGGATTTACAGTCCGCCGCGTTTAGCCTCTTCGCTACCCTTCCAAATATAAATAAATGGCGCGAGACGGAATCGAACCGCCGACACATGGAGCTTCAATCCATTGCTCTACCAACTGAGCTACCGAGCCAAATTGCGGGAGCAGGATTTGAACCTACGACCTTCGGGTTATGAGCCCGACGAGCTACCTAGCTGCTCCATCCCGCGATAAAAATTAAGGAGGATGTGGGATTCGAACCCACGCACGCTTTTACACGCCTGACGGTTTTCAAGACCGTTCCCTTCAGCCGGACTTGGGTAATCCTCCAAATAATATAGTCCGTACGGGATTCGAACCCGTGTTACCGCCGTGAAAAGGCGGTGTCTTAACCCCTTGACCAACGGACCATATAATGGGCACGAGTGGAATCGAACCACCGACCTCACGCTTATCAGGCGTGCGCTCTAACCATCTGAGCTACGCGCCCAAGCTAAATGCTTGGTTATTTGTTTCCAAATAAAGCGGGTGACGAGAATCGAACTCGCGACAACAGCTTGGAAGGCTGTAGTTTTACCACTAAACTACACCCGCTAAATGGGAGTTAACGGGATCGAACCGCTGACCCTCTGCTTGTAAGGCAGATGCTCTCCCAGCTGAGCTAAACTCCCTCTTGGTCGTTTAACTCAGCCAACGGTCAGAAACTTCGTTTCTCTTATCCGCCGATTGAAATCTCGATTGCCTCTCAATTCCAACTAAGCTAAACTCCCTAAATGCTAAGCGACTACCATATCTAACAGGGGGCAACCCCCAACTACTTCAGGCGTTCTAGGGCTTAACTGCTGTGTTCGGCATGGGAACAGGTGTATCTCCTAGGCTATCGTCACTTAACTCTGA